>NZ_JBHVJT010000003.1:22507-197795 GCF_042798815.1 Kitasatospora sp. NPDC057738
CCACACCACGGGGGAAAGTGCGGGGGGGGGAAGGCAGAAGAACCCCCCCCCCCCCCCGGGACCCCCCCGGTGGGCTGGGCCACCCCCCCCCCGCGGGCCTCCCCCGGTCCGGTGGGGGCCGGGAACGGGTGCGGACCGACGGGTGATCGATCGGCGTCCGAACGGTTCCACCGACGGGTGAACCGCACCGGCCAGAGAACTCTGCACGATGACCACGTGAATGTTCGAGCGTCTCCGGGGGTTGTGAGACACTTCCGTCCGTCTCAGCGCCATGACCTGGGGTTTGGGACGCCAGGCCGATCAGGTTGGAGAAGCGGAGACGCCGAACGGCCCGGGCCGGGACCTGCCGCTCACCCGTTCCCCGTCCCCGTTTCTCGAGTTTGGAGCGCCCGCGTTGGGTTCCGCCTGGAAGCAGCTGCCCGAGGAGCTGTCCGAGCCCGCCAGACGCCTGGCGGAGGAGCTCCGGGCCATCAAGGACACCGCCGGACTGTCACTGTCCGAACTGGCCGCCCGGACCCACTACAGCCGGGCCTCCTGGGAGCGCTGGCTCAACGGCAAACGGGTCGTCACCGAGCAGGCGCTGGACGCGCTGGTCGGGACGGTCGACTGCGACGCGGCCGCGCTGCGGGCGCTGTGGCGGCGGGCGGTGGCGGGGCCGGAGGCCGCGGCGCCGGTCACGGGCCCGGACGCGGGCTCCGGCGCGGGCGCGAACGCGGGCGCGGGCGCGGCGGTCGCCGAGGAGCGCGACGGCCAGGGCCCGCAGCGGCCGGCCGTCGCTGAAGAACCCCCGGGCCCCGAGGAGCCCGCGGCCGAAAGCCCCGCCCCCGAGGAGACCACCGCCCCTGAACCGGCCGCCGGCGAGGCGCCGGTGACCGGGCAGGAGTCCGGGCCCGCCCCCCTCGTCTGGTGGCGGCGTCCGGCGGCGCTGCTCTCCGGCGCGGCCGTGCTGGCGCTGCTGCTGGTGCTGGTGGGCCTGCGGATCAGCCGGCACGACGGGCAGGCCTCGGCGGCCGACCGGCCCGCCGCGACGGCCGACGCCGGCACCTCCCCCAGCGCCAAGCCCGCCCCGGGCGCCCCGGCCTGTCAGGCCGTCGGCTGCGCGCACAAGGACCCGAAGACCACCGGCTGCGGCAAGGACGCCCGGACCCTGCAGACCCAGGTGATCGGCAAGGTGGTCGTCTACCTCCGGTACAGCCAGACCTGCCGGGCGGCCTGGGCGGCCATCACCGAGGGCGAGCCGAAGGACTACGCGACGATCAGCGACAGCGCCGGCGACGCCGAGACGGCGCTCATCCACTGGGGCTACGACAACTACTCGGCGATGCTGAACGCGGCGGACCCGACCGTCACCTTCCAGGTCTGCGGCTACCAGCCGGCCGGCCACGACTGCACCGGGGTGGTCTCCGACCTGGCCATGGTGGTGGCCTCCACCCCGATCCCGATCGGTCCCGCCTCTCCCCCGCCGGGCACCGGCGCGGGAGCGCCCACGACTCCGGCCCCGGCCACACCGGCCGACCCGTCGGCACCCGTCGACCCGCCGGCACCGCCGGCACCGACGGCACCGACCGGGCCGGCAGCACCGGCCGCCGCTCCGACCGAGTCGGCCGGTCCGTCCTGACCACGACCGGCCGCTAGTCGAGGTAGCCGCGCAGCTGCTCCGCGCCGGCGTGGTCGCGGAGCTTGACCAGGGTCTTCGACTCGATCTGGCGGATCCGCTCCCGGGTCACACCGAACACCGCGCCGATCTCCTCCAGCGTGCGCGGGCGGCCGTCGTCCAGCCCGTAGCGGAGCTGGACCACCTGGCGCTCCCGCTCCCCCAGGGTGGCCAGGACCGCCTCCAGGTGCTGGCGCAGCAGCAGGAAGGTCGCGGACTCGGCGGGCGAGGCGGCGTCGGCGTCCTCGATCAGGTCCCCGAGCGCGACGTCCTCCTCCTCGCCGACCGGCGTGTGCAGCGAGATCGGCTCCTGGGCCAGCCGCAGCAGCTCGCGCACCCGCTCCTCGGTCAGCTCCAGGGCGGCGGCGATCTCGGCCGCCGTCGGTTCCAGGCCGCGCTCCTGGAGCAGGCCGCGCTTGGCCCGGACCACCCGGTTGATCAGCTCGACCACGTGCACCGGCACCCGGATCGTCCGGGCCTGGTCGGCCAGCGCCCGGCTCATCGCCTGCCGGATCCACCAGGTCGCGTACGTGGAGAACTTGAAGCCGCGGGTGTAGTCGAACTTCTCCACCGCCCGGATCAGTCCCAGGTTGCCCTCCTGGACCAGGTCCAGCAGGGTCAGTCCGCGGCCGACGTAGCGCTTGGCGACGGAGACCACCAGCCGCAGGTTCGCCTCGATCAGCCGCCGCTTGGCGATCCGGCCCCGCACCACCAGGGAGTCCAGCTCGCCGGCCAGCGGGTCGGGCGGCGGCGGATCGCCGTTCAGCCGCTCCTCGGCGAAGATGCCGGCCTCCACCCGGCGGGCCAGCTCGACCTCCTCCGCGGCGGTGAGCAGGCGGATCCGGCCGATCTCGCGCAGGTACTGGCGCAGCAGGTCGGCGGCCGGGCCGGTGTCCTCGACGGGCCCCCGGCGCTCCCGCCGGTCCTCGGCCCCGGCCCGCGCCAGGGGCGAGGGCTCGGACCCGGACCCGGCCCCGAACTCGGCCTCGGGGACGGCCTCGGGGACCGGGCTGTCCGGGTGGCCCTCCGGCAGGCCCTGGGCGGGGATCCGGGCACCGTCCGGGGGCGCGGCCCGGGCCCGGCCGTGATGGGTCTCCTGCTCCCCGGTCTCCTGCGGACCGGCCGGTCCGGCCGGTCCGGCGGGCTTCGTTCCCGTACTGGTGGTGGTCGCTGCGACGAGGCCTTGCTCCACGGGCATCCCCTCGGGGCGGGCGCGACTCTGGCGGACCCGCGCTGTACGGAGGTGGGACGTCCTCCAGTGTGCGGTACGCCACGCTCCGTGGCCGAGACTCGTGCGCCGACTTTCTGTGGAGCGAACGCTAGAGAGCGGCCGCACCCCGGCTGCGCAGCTCCTGCCCGTACTGCTGGAGCTGCCACAGCTCGGTCTGCACCGCGTGAAGCTGTTCGGCCTCGGCCCGGGGGCCGAGCCGCTGGAGGTAGCCGCGGACCTCGGTGATCCGCCGGTCCACCGCCAGCATGCGCAGCTTGACCAGGAACTCCCCCGCGTAGATCGCGTCCACCTTGCGGCGCGAGCGCACCGGCTCGACGGTCAGCTCGGTGACCAGCGAGCGCACCCGGTCGTCCGGGGACGCCTCGCGCACCGCGCTGGTGAAGTCGGGCAGGCCCGCCCCGTGCGCGGCGCCGCCGGCCTTGGCGATGGCCTGCCGGACGGCGGTGTACGGCGGGGTCGGGAACTCGTCCTCGCCGTAGTGGTCGAAGGCCGGACTGACCAGGTCCGGGTGCTGGAGCGCCAGCTTGAGCAGCTCGCGCTCGACGAACTGGGCCGGGTCGCGCGGGTTGAGCCGGAAGGCGGGCTGCGCCGGGCGCTGCGGCTGGGCCTGCTCCGGGCGGCGCTGGGCGGCCGCGCCGCGCGGGTTCTGCTGGCGCTCGCGGTCCCAGCGGGCCAGCTGGGAGATCCGGCGGACGACGAACTGCTCGTCCAGGATGCCGAGCATGCCGGCCAGGCGGACGGCGTACTCGTGCTGGATCGAGCGGTCCTTGATCTTGGCGACGATCGGGGCCGACTCCTCCAGTGCCGCCGAACGCCCCTCCGGGGTGTCCACCCGGTGCCGGGCCACCACCGAGTTCAGCGCGAACTCGAAGAGCGGGACCGGGTTGTCGATCAGGTGCTTGACCGCCTCGTCGCCCTGGGCCAGGCGCAGCTCGCACGGGTCCATGCCGCCCGGGCTGACCGCGATGGAGGTCTTGGCGGCGAACTTCTGGTCGTCCTCGAAGGCGCGCAGGGCGGCCTTCTGGCCGGCCGCGTCGCCGTCGAAGGTGAAGACGGTCTCGCCCCGGTACTGCGAGGTGTCCATCAGCAGCCGGCGGATGATCTTGATGTGGTCCTCGGCGAAGGCGGTGCCGCAGGTGGCCACCGCCGAGGTGACCCCGGCCAGGTGGCAGGCCATCACGTCGGTGTAGCCCTCGACCACCACCGCGCGGCCCGACTTGGCGATCTCCTTCTTCGCCAGGTCGATGCCGTACAGCACGTGGGACTTCTTGTAGATCGGGGTCTCGGGCGTGTTGAGGTACTTCGGACCGTTGTCGTCCTCGCGCAGGCGGCGGGCGCCGAAGCCGACCACCTCGCCGGCGATGTCCCGGATCGGCCAGACCAGCCGGCCCCGGAAGCGGTCGATCAGGCCGCCGCGCTGGCCCTGCGAGGCGAGGCCGCCCAGCAGGATCTCCTTGTCCGTGAAGCCCTTGCCGCGCAGGTAGCGGACCAGGTGCTCCCACCCCACGGGGGCGTAGCCGACGCCGAAGACCGTGGCGGCCTCCTCGTCGAAGCCGCGCTCGGCCAGGAAGCGGCGGCCGATCTCCGCCTCCGGCGAGGCCAGCTGCTCCCGGTAGTAGGCGGCGGCCACCTTGTGCGCCTCGACCAGCCGGGTGCGCTCGCCCTGCTGGTGGCGGGGGCTGTAGCCGCCCTCCTCGTAGCGCAGGGTGATGCCGGCCTGGGCGGCCATCCGCTCGACGGCCTCGGCGAAGGTGAAGTGCTCGATCTTCATCAGGAAGGCGATGGTGTCGCCGTTCTCCTGGCAGCCGAAGCAGTGGAAGACGCCCTTGGCGGGGTTCACGTAGAAGGAGGCGGACTTCTCGTCGTGGAAGGGGCAGACGCCCTTGTACTCGCCACCGCCACCGTTGGTCAGCTGTACGTAGTCGCCGACCACCGCGTCGATCGGCAGTGCGCTGCGCACCGCCTGCACGTCTTCGTCCCTGATCCGCCCGGCCACCCCGGAAGTCTACTGGGACGGCCGGGCATTCGATCCGTGGCGGCCGCCTCCGGGCGGCTACGCCCAGGCGGCGCCGACCAGCTTGGCGTGCAGGGCCAGGGCCGAGGCGTCCGTGAGGGTGGCGATCTGGTCGATGACCGTGCGCAGGGCGGCGCGGTCGTCCTCGGCCTCGCGGTACATGGCGGCGAACACCGGGTCCAGCCCCTCGGGGGCGCGCTGGGTGAGGACGTACGCCAGCTCGGCGATCACGATCCGCTGGCGGGCCCGCAGCTGGGCCTGCTCGTCGCGCTGCATGACGTAGCGGACGGCGACCGCCTTGAGCACCGCGCACTCCAGCCGGACGTCCCTCGGCACCACCAGCTCGGCGGTGTAGCGGGTGAGCCGGCCGGGGCCGTAGCGGGCGCGGGTGGCCTGCTCGGCGGCCAGGCAGAAGCGGCCGATCAGCTGGCTGGTGAGGTCCTTGAGCCCGCCCCGGGCGCGGGCGGTGCCGTCGTAGGAGCGGGGCCACCACTCCTGGGCGAGCAGCCGGTCCAGGGCGTCGGACAGCTCCTGGGGCTCGGCGTCCCGGGCGTAGCGCTCGGCGACCTTGAAGAGCTCGGCGCGCTCACCGGGGGCGCGCAGGGCGGCCGGGTCGATGTGGCCGGCCTGGAGGCCGTCCTCGACGTCGTGGGTGGAGTAGGCCACGTCGTCGGACCAGTCCATCACGGTGGCCTCGAAGCACTTGCGCCCGGTCGGGGAGCCGGCCCGCAGCCAGCGGAAGACCGGCAGGTCGTCGGCGTAGACGCCGTACTTGGGCGAGGCCGGGTCGGTGGGGTGGGCGCCCTTGGTCCACGGGTACTTGGTGGCGGCGTCGAGGGCGGCCCGGCTCAGGTTGAGGCCGACGCTGCGGCCCGGCCAGGGGGCGAGCCGGGTGGCGGGCTGCTCCTCCTGGGGCGCGAAGCGCTTGGGTTCGAGCCGGGTCAGGATGCGCAGCGACTGGGCGTTGCCCTCGAAGCCGCCGCAGGCCTCGGCGGCCTGGTCGAGGGCCTCCTCGCCGGTGTGGCCGAACGGCGGGTGGCCGATGTCGTGGGCCAGGCAACCGGTCTCCACGAGGTCCGGGTCGCAGCCCAGGGCGGCCCCCAACTCCCGCCCGACCTGGGCGCATTCGAGGGAGTGGGTGAGCCGGGTGCGCGGGAAGTCGCTGCGCATCGGGGCGACCACCTGGGTGGTGCCGGCCAGCCGGCGCAGCGCGGCCGAGTGCAGCACCCGGGCACGGTCGCGCTGGAAGGCCGTACGGCCCGGGCGCTTGTCGGGTTCGGGGACCCAGCGGGCCTCGGCAGCGTGGTCGTACGGGATCGGGGCGGCGAGGCGGTGCGTGGTGTCGTCCATATGCCCTTCACCGTACGCCGGGCCCCCGACACGCGGGGTGTGCCGCGCGCGAAGGAGCGCGGGCCGGGGCGTGAACGGTGCGCGGCGCGCGGGTGCCCGCCCCGGCGAGTCGACCCCACCCGGACGGCGCAGCCCCGCGCGCCCCCTGCGCCCCCGCGTCTGCGTCCCCGCGTCTACGCCCCTACGCCCTGCGTCCCGAACCTCCCCCGGCCCGGGCGGCCTCAGCCCCTGATCGCCTTCAGGACCACGCCGGACACCGCCTCCTGCCCCTTGGCGTTGGGGTGGATCGGCACCAGCCCCTGGGCCGGCAGGGGCGGCTCCACCCAGCGCTTGTCCTCCCCCGCGCACATGTCGTGCCCGGCCGAGGGCCCGGCGAGGTCCACGAACACCGCTCCGGCGGCCTCCGCGCGCTTCTTGAGCATGCCGTTCAGCTGCTGCTGCTTCTCCACCAGGAAGCCCAGGTCGGAGGCGGCCACGGCGTTGCCGAGCACCGGCAGGCAGTTCGCCGGGTCGGCCGGGAGCAGCCCCGGGTACCCGATCACGTACACCCTGGCCTTCGGGGAGCGCTTCTTGACGTCCTGGAGCACCTGGCCGATCCGGTCGCCGGCCGCCTCCACCTTGCGCTGGACGTCGTCGGTGCCGCTGCCGGCCGCGTAGTGGTCCCGGCAGGGCGACTCGCTGATCCGGTCGGCACTGTCGGTGATCACGCCCTTGACGATGTCCACCAGGTTGGCCTTGGCGCACTCGGTCACGACCTCCATGAAGCCGGCGTCGTTGCCGCCGATCCCCAGGGTGACCAGCCGGGTGTCCGCGGTCAGCGCGTCCAGCTGGGCCGGGTTGGTGCCGTCCGCGACCTTCTGCGGACCGGTCAGGTCCCCGGTGCGGGCGCCGCTGCAGCTGACGTCCTTGAACTGCCCGGCGGCGAGCGAGAGCTCCTTCGCCACCAGGGACGGGTAGTTGGCCCCGGAGCGGTAGCAGGCGCCCGGCTCGCCGACCTGCGGCGGGAGCTTCATCCCGGCCGTGTACGAGTCGCCGAGCGCGACGTACGGGCCGGTCGGCGGCGGGGCGGCGGTCGGCGACGGGTTCCCGCCGGCCTGCGCGCGGGCGGGCGTCGCGCCCGCGGCGGCGCTCCCCTGCTGGTCGGTACCGGCGTTGTCGGTGCAGCCGGCCAGCAGTACTGCGGCCAGTCCGACGGTCAGGGCGATGGTCGGGCGTGCGGTCCTCGGCATGGTCTCCCCCCGGGGATACGGGTCACGGTCGGCTCCTTACGGCGGCCCGTCCCCCGGGCACACCAGGGGCCAACGAACGATCGCGGCCGATCACTCCCACCCGCGCCCGATCGCCGCGCGACGAGCCGGATCCGGCCGGAATCCGCCCCTGGGACCCCGTCCGGCCGCCCGGTTCCGCCCGCCCGCTCCGGCTGCCCCGGCTACTCCGCGCCGCGCTCGTGCTCGGCCAGGAACTGCTCGAAGCGCCGCCCCAGTTCGTCCGCCGAGGGCAGGTCCGCCGGCTCGGCCAGCAGGCTCTCCCGGCCCTCCGCGCCCGCCACGGCGTCGTACTGGCCCTCCATGCCGCGGATCGCCGAGCGCAACTCGCCGTCCCCCTGGGCCAGCTGCTCCTCGATGTCGGCGTAGACCTCGGGGACCCGCTCGCGCAGCCCGGTGCCGGGCAGCACCAGCCCGGTGGCGGACTGCACCGCCTCCAGGACCTGCACGGCCGCCGCCGGGTAGGCGGAGCGGGCCACGTAGTGCGGGACGTGCACGGCGAAGCCCAGGACGTCGTGCCCGGCCTCGCCCAGGCGGTACTCCACCAGCGCCTGGGCACTGCCCGGGACCTGCGCCTGCTCGAACCACTGCGGGTAGCCCGGGGCGAGGTCCAGCCGGTTGCCGTGCGGCGTCAGGCCGACCGGGCGGGTGTGCGGCACGCCCATCGGGATGCCGTGGAAGTCGATGGAGAGCCGCACCTCGAAGCGGTCCACCAGCTCGCGGACGGCACGCGCGAAGCGCTCCCACTCGACGTCCGGCTCGGGGCCGGTGAGCAGCAGGAACGGCGCACCGGCGGCGTCGTGGACGAGCTGGAGCAGGATCTCCGGCGGGTCGTAGGACGTCCAGTGGTCGTGGTCGAAGACCATCGCCGGGCGACGGGCCCGGTAGTCCACCAGACGGTCGTGGTCGAAGCGGGCCACCACCTGCGGCGCGCCCGTCTCCAGCAGGTGGGCCACCACCTGGCCGCCGGCCTCCCCGGCGTCCATGAAGCCCTCGAAGTGCTGGAGCAGCACCAGGCCGGCACCGGTGTCGCGCAACTGCTCG
This sequence comes from Kitasatospora sp. NPDC057738, assembly GCF_042798815.1. Lineage (NCBI taxonomy): Bacteria > Bacillati > Actinomycetota > Actinomycetes > Kitasatosporales > Streptomycetaceae > Kitasatospora > Kitasatospora sp. NPDC057738. The sequence goes on from NZ_JBHVJT010000003.1 coordinate 31,066, forward strand.
TTGGCCGCGGCAACGGCGGCCACGCCCTGCTGATCCAGCTCGTACAACGCCTGGAAGTCACGCACCGCGCACCCAACCCCGTTCCCTGCTCGTCCCGGTCGACCGGCTTCTCGTCCTGTCCAGCGCGCCGGGCGCCGCCGGAATTCCCGCGCCCGGCCCCCGTCCTGCGGACCTCCCGTCCGCGCGCCCCGCGGGGCGCGTCCTACGGCTCCCCGGGGGGCTCGCCCGACGGCCTCGGACGAGCGCTCCGGACCATGATCGCACCCGGCCGAAGACTCCCTGGTCAGGGCCCTGCGAGGGGTCGGTCCGCAGGGCACGCGAACGGCCCGCGCGGCCATTCGCGTGCCGCGAAGTGACGCACCGCCTTCTGGCGGGTATCGTCCTCTCGCTGCCTCGCATCGTCGCGTCGTCGCCACGTCGTCCGTAACGCCGTCGGCCACGTCCCGGTCCGGTGCTCGGCCAGCCACCCACGACGCATCTTGCCTTCACCTGGCCGCCTGCTTCCCTTCGCGCTCTCGTACCCTCCTCGGCCATCTCGCGGACGCACACTGTCCCGTCGCTCTTCCCGCCGGACCGGTCCGAGGATCCGTGTCCGTTCCGGCACCCCGCGCCGCCCGTTCCGGGCCGCCGCCCCCACCCCGTCCGACCGGACCTCCGGCGTGCGCGGGTACCCGGCCGGCGGACCCGGGCCCAGGCGTACCCAGCCCAGAGCACCCCGAGCCGTACCCCGGCGCGGGAGGCACCCTCCGACCGATGAAGGACCAAGGTTCCGTGCCCGTACCTGTCATCCTCACCGGCCGCACCGTGCGGCTGGAGCCACTCGCCGCGCACCATGCCGAGGCCATCGCCGAGGCCGGCGCCGAGGACCGTACGACCTACGCCTTCACCCCCGTCCCGCACGGCCGGGAGGCCGCCCGCGACTACGTCGCGCGGGCGCTCGCCGACCAGGCCGCGGGCCGGTCACTGCCGTTCGCGACGGTGAACCTCGCCGACGGCCGGGTGGTCGGCTCCACCCGGTTCCTGGAACTCGACTACTGGCAGGGCCCGATGGTGTGGCCGCCCGCGCCCGGGGTCCCGTTCGGCGATCCGGCCACGGCCGTCCCGGACGCGGCCGAGATCGGCAACACCTGGCTCTCGCCGCGTGCCCAGGGCACCGGCATCAACACCGAGGCCAAGCTGCTGATGCTGCGCCACGCCTTCGAGACCTGGGGCGTGCAGCGGATCTCGCTGCGCGCGGACGCCCGCAACCTGCGCTCGCGCGCCGCCATCGAACGGCTCGGCGCGACCTCCGAGGGCGTCCGCCGGGCGCACTCGCGCGGGCTGGACGGCGTGGTGCGCTCCACCGCGTTCTACTCGATCCTCGACGACGAGTGGCCGGCCGTCCGGGACATCATCGAGCTGCGGATCGCCGCCGCCACCTCGCCGAGCGCCCCGGATCCGGCGATCAACCAGGAGTGCCTTAGACAGGGCGGCAGCGGCGCCGGGCAGCTGATGATCACCGCCTGAGGCCGTCCCGGAACGGCTCGTGGCCGAGGCTCGCGGGTCCTGGCCCGACGCGAATGGTCAGACACGCCCCAGGACGGCCGGCAGGGTGGTGCGGTCGTCCCAGGCCCGGTGGCGTCCCGGGTGCGCCTCGACCAGGGCCTCCACCGGCCGCCAGCCGCCCCGCACCCGGGCCACCCGGACCCGGTAGACCTCCGCGCCACCCACGCCGCGGTGCAGGTGCAGCACGCCCTCGGAGACCACGGAGGCCCAGCGCTCGTCCGCCTCCCGGGCCCGCAGGCCGCGCCTGATCCGCTCCCAGTCGGCGTCCGACCAGAGCAGGTCGGGCACGGGGTGCGGGCGGGGCAGGCCGATCGGCGTCAGGTGCGGCTCGCCGGCCGCGCGGACGCCGCCCGGCTCCGGGAACGCCCAGTCGGGCAGCGGCTCGCAGGCGGCCAGCCAGGTCCGCGGGATGCCGCCGGTGCCGGTGTGCGCGGCCACCACCCCGCCGGTGATCGCCGCGACGGTGTCCATGTCGCCGCCGGCCGCGATCGCGTCCCACACGGCGGCGCGGTAGTCGGCCAGGTTCCGGGCGGCGCACCACAGCGCGTACGGGACGGTGTCCGCCGCGGACGTCCGGCCGCCGTTGCCGAGCACCTGCGCGGCGAGCCGGAAGTCCGGCCGGGCGAGCAGTCCGCGGGCCTCCACCAGGCCGTCCCTGACCGCCCCGTTCGGGGTGAGGCCGGCCACCGACTCCAGGAAGCGCTCCGGTGTCATCGGCCGGGTGCGGGCCCGCACCGCGTACGCGGCCGCCACCGCGACCGCGATCGCGCCGTCCACGGCCTGCGGATGGGTGTGGGTGATCAGGGCGGTGTCGGCGGCGGGCCGGACGACGGCGGCCGGATCCTCGGCGTACGCCGCCCCCAGCGGGGCGACCCGCATCGCGGCGCCGTTGCCGTAGGAGCCCTGGCCGTCGAAGAGTTCGGCGGCCAGCCGCCGGGCGTCGCCGCCCTCGCGGATCAGCCGGAGCAGCCGGTTGGCGGCCGGGCCGTAGCCGCGGTCGAAGTCGTGGCGCAGGGCGAAGGCGTAGGTGAGGTCGAAGGTGTCGATCGCGCCGCGCTCGGTGTGCGCGGCGTGGACCGAGCAGGCCATCTCGGTGTCGTCGGTCCAGGGCCAGGAACCGGGCGGTTCGGTGCGGGCGGCGAGGTGGGTCCGGGCGGTCTCCGGGACGAAGAACTGGGCTCCGAGGGCGTCGCCCGTGCGGAGGCCGAGGAGCGCGTCCAGCGCGGGGCCGGCGTGCGTGAATGGAATGGTCATATGGCATCCAGCTCAGCGGCTCGGCCGCCGTCGCGTCAACACCCGTGACCTCCGTCCCCACCGACGGGGGATGTTTCGCATACCTCCGATTCCGGCGGGCAGGCACCGGGGCATGACCCGCGCGAATCCCCTCGATCCGGTCGCCCTGCTCGGCGCCGACCAGCAGCACATCGCCACCCGCGCGCAGCTGCGCCGGCTCGGGGTGCCCTCCGGCACCATCGCCCACCGGCTGCGGCCGGGCGGGCCGTGGCAGCAGGTGCTGCCCCGGGTGATCTGCCTGCAGAGCGGAAGACTGACGTTCCATCAGCGGCTGCGGGCCGCCCTGGCGTACGCGACGCCGAAGGGGCGCGAACCACGGACCGGGGAGGTGCTGCTGACCGGCCTGGCGGTCCTGGCCGAGGCCGGACTGCCGAGCGCCGGCCACCCGTCCGACCTGAACGCGGTCGACATCCTGATCCCCGGCCAACGACGGGTCGGGGACCGGGAGTTCGTCCGGATCCACCGGGCGTCCGGGGCGATGCCGGGCGGCTTCGAGCGCGCCGACGGACTGTGGAGCACCACGGTCGCCCGGGCCCTGGCGGACCTCGCGCCGAGGGAGACCGGGCAGCGCCGGTTCCGGGCGCTGTGCGCGGAGGCCGTCCAGCGGCGGCACTGCGAACTCGGCGAACTGCTCGACCAGTTGCTGTCCCGCCCGGGTGCGCTCGGGCTGCCCCAGGTGGCCGGGGTGGTGGAGGAGCTGACGGTCGGGGTGCGGTCGGTGGTGGAGGGCGAGGCCCGCGAACTGCTGGCGCACGCCGGGCTGCCGGACCCGCTGTGGAACCCGGTGCTCTTCCTGGACGGCCGCTTCCTCGCCGTCCCGGACGCCTACTGGCCGCACGCCTGCGTGGCCCTGGAGATCGACTCCCGCGCCTGGCACCTGCGCCCGGCCGAGCACGAACGGGGCCTGGCCCGCGCCAACCGCCTCACCGCCGCCGGCCTCCCGGTGGTGCGCACCACCCCGGCCCAGCTCCGCCGCGACCCGGCCCCGGTGCTCCACGAGCTGACGGCCCTGGTCACCACCGGCCCGCACGCACCGCACCCCCGGATCACCTGGCGGCGGGCGAGGTGAGGCGGGCCCGCGCGGTGAGGCGGGCCGACGGCGCGGTGCGGGCGGCCCGGCCGGCCCCGCTCAGCAGCGGGAGTCGATCTCCTGGAAGGTGGCGTAGTGGTCGGCGGACCAGTACTGCTCGCCGGAGTCGCCGGTCACCACCCGGCGGGTGCCGCGGTCGTTGGAGCCCGGGGTGACCACGGTGTACTCGTGGTAGTAGCCGCCGGTCTTCTTGGGGAGGCGGCTCTCCCGGTTCTCGAAGACGATGCCGTCGCGGTTGTACGGGTAGGGCCCGCCCTTGGCGATCAGACCGAGGGTGTCCTGGGCCTGGCCGGGGAGCTTGGTGCGGCAGACGTCGGCCATTGCCGGGTCGGTCGGGACCCAGGAGCCGGCCGGGGCCGGGGTGCTGCCGGCGCCCCCGGCGGGCGGGGTCGGCTTGGGGGCCGAGGGCTTGGGCGCCGCGGACCCGGACGTCGTGGCACCGGTGCCGGCGGCCGCGCCGGCACTCCCGGTGGCGCTCGCGGCGGCCTTGGGGTGGCTGCTCCCCCGGTTGGCGAGGAGGTACCCGGCCCCGGCCAGGAGCGCCAGGATCAGCACGGCCACGACGACGAGCGGGTTTCTGCGGTTGGTCATGCGGTCCAGCTTGGCAGGCGGCCGGGCCGCCCCGGGGGAACCGCACACGTGGCCGCCGCCACACCGGCCGGCGCGGCGGGCCGGCACACGACGTACGGCAGGGGGGGGGAGAGAAAAAGGGGGGGCACCTGGGGGAAAAGAAGCCGGGGGTCGCTACACAAGGGGGCGGGAAGGGGGGCTGGAAAAATGAGGGCTGTTCGGGGGGGAGCGGACTCTTTTTTCCTTTCCCCCCCGGCCGTGTCACGTACGCCGGTTCTCCTGCGCCGAGCTCCGGTGTACGCCCTCCCGACGGGAGGGAGAGCGGTCAGTCGTACCCGCGCGTGCGGAGGGGATGCCTACCCTCCTCAGCGCGAGTCGCTGCCCGCCGTCTCGATGGCGGCGCGGCCGGCCTCCAGGCGCGCCACCGGGATCCGGAAGGGGGAGCAGGAGACGTAGTCCAGCCCCACCTCGTGGAAGAAGTGGACCGAGTCCGGGTCGCCGCCGTGCTCGCCGCAGACGCCGAGCTTGAGGTCGGGGCGGGTGGCCCGGCCGGCCTCGACGGCGTGCTTGACCAGCGAGCCGACGCCGTCGCGGTCGATGGTCTCGAACGGGGAGACCCCGAAGATGCCCTTCTCCAGGTAGGCGGTGAAGAACGAGGCCTCCACGTCGTCCCGGGAGAAGCCCCAGACCGTCTGGGTCAGGTCGTTGGTGCCGAAGGAGAAGAACTCGGCGGCCTCGGCGATCTGCCCGGCGGTCACCGCGGCGCGCGGCAGCTCGATCATGGTGCCGAGCTTGATGTCCAGCTGGACTCCGGTGGACCGGGCGACCTCGGCGAGCACCCGCTCGCACTCGTCGCGGACCAGCTCCAGCTCCTGGACGGTGCCGACCAGCGGGATCATCACCTCGGGACGCGGGTCCGCCCCGGCCAGCTTGCGCTCGGCGGCGGCCTCGGCGATGGCCCGGACCTGCATGCCGAACAGGCCGGGGATGACCAGGCCGAGGCGCACACCGCGCAGGCCGAGCATCGGGTTCTGCTCGTGCAGCTTGTGCACCGCCTGGAGCAGGCGCAGGTCGTTCTCGTTCGGGTCCTTGCGGGCCTCGGCGAGGGCGACGCGCACCGACAGCTCGGTGATGTCCGGCAGGAACTCGTGCAGCGGCGGGTCGAGCAGGCGGACGGTGACGGGCAGGCCGTCCATCGCCTGGAAGAGCTCCAGGAAGTCGCCCTTCTGCAGCGGCAGCAGGGTGGAGAGCGCGGCCTCGCGGTCCTTGTCGTTGTCCGCCAGGATCAGGTGCTCGACCTCCTTGCGGCGCTCCTCGCCGAGGAACATGTGCTCGGTGCGGCACAGGCCGATGCCCTGGGCGCCGTAGCGGCGGGCGCGCGAGCCGTCCTCGGCGTTGTCGGCGTTGGCGCGCACCGCGAGGCGGCGGCGGCCGTCGGCGTGGGACATCAGCCGGTGCACGGCCTGGACCAGACCGCCCTGGACGTCGGCGCCGGCGTGCAGGGTGCCCTCGAAGTACTCCACCACCGCGGAGGGGAGCACGGGTACCTCGCCGAGGTAGACCTTGCCGGTCGCGCCGTCGATCGAGACGACGTCGCCCTCCTCCAGCACCAGGCCGTCGGCGGTGGTCATCCGGCGGCGCTTGGTGTCGACCTCCAGCTCCTCGGCGCCGCAGACACAGGTCTTGCCCATGCCGCGGGCGACGACGGCGGCGTGCGAGGTCTTGCCGCCGCGCGAGGTGAGGATGCCCTCTGCGGCGATCATGCCGTCCAGGTCGTCCGGGTTGGTCTCGCGGCGGACCAGGATGACCTTCTCGCCGGAGCGGGACCACTTGACGGCGGTGTACGAGTCGAAGACGACCTTGCCGATCGCGGCGCCGGGCGAGGCGGCCAGGCCCCTGGCGATCTGCTGCGACTCGGAGTCGGGGGCGAAGCGGGGGAACATCAGCTGCGAGAGCTGGCCGCCGGTGACCCGCATCAGGGCCTCGTCCAGGTCGATCAGGCCCTGGTCGACGAGCTGGACGGCGATCCGGAAGGCGGCCGCGGCGGTGCGCTTGCCCACGCGGGTCTGCAGCATCCAGAGCTTGCCGCGCTCGATGGTGAACTCGATGTCGCAGAGGTCGCGGTAGTGGTTCTCGAGCTTCTGCATGATCGCCATCAGCTCGTCGTACGACTTCTTGTCGAGCTTCTCCAGCTCGGAGAGCGGCAGGGTGTTGCGGATGCCGGCGACGACGTCCTCGCCCTGGGCGTTGGACAGGTAGTCGCCGTAGACGCCCTGGGTGCCGGTGGAGGGGTCGCGGGTGAAGGCGACGCCGGTGCCGGAGTCCTCGCCGAGGTTGCCGAAGACCATGCTGCAGACGTTGACCGCGGTGCCCAGGTCGTTCGGGATGCGCTCCTGGCGGCGGTACAGCCGGGCGCGGTCGCCGTTCCAGGAGTGGAAGACGGCGTGGATCGCGAGGTCCATCTGCTCGCGCGGGTCCTGCGGGAAGGCCCGGCCGGTCTCGCGCTCGACGATGCCCTTGAACACCTCGACCAGGCCCCGGAGGTCGGCGGCGTCCAGGTCCAGGTCGTTGACGGTGCCCTTGGCGTGCTTGGCCTCGTCCAGGGCCTCCTCGAACAGCTCGCCGTCGACGCCCAGCACGGTCTTGCCGAACATCTGGACCAGGCGGCGGTAGGAGTCCCAGGCGAAGCGCTCGTTGCCGGACTGGGCGACGAGGCCGGCCACCGAGACGTCGGAGAGGCCGATGTTGAGGACGGTGTCCATCATGCCGGGCATGGAGAACTTCGCGCCGGAGCGCACCGAGACCAGGAGGGGGTTGTCGGCCTGGCCGAGCTTCTTGCCCATCCGCTCTTCGAGGGCGTCCAGGTGGGCGCTGATCTCCTCGTGCAGGGAGGACGGCTCGCTGCCGGTCTCCAGGAAGACCTTGCAGGCCTCGGTGGTGATGGTGAACCCCGGAGGGACGGGGAGGCCCAGGTTGGTCATCTCGGCCAGGTTCGCGCCCTTGCCGCCGAGAAGGTCCTTGAGGTCCTTGTTTCCTTCGGTGAAGGAGTAAACAAACTTCTGCTGGGACGGCACGGGTCGGTCTCCTCGTACGCGGTTGCCCTGACGCCGGAGAACATACCCATTTCGAAGGCACTTCTCTGCCCTGAATAGGCCACCCGAGGCTGGTACCCAGCGGTAACCCGCTAGATCGAAAGCACATAAAGGCGTTCACCTCTGTTGGTGAAATCGTCCGCCTGACGCGAGCAAGCGTTCAATTCTTGAACACAAGCAAACCCGAAGATCGCACGATCCGGACGCACGGTAGCGACCGCGGGTCGATGGCGTTGCCCCGGCTTGATTTCCTGCACCCGGATCGCCCGATCACCGGTCGACCGACTTCGGGAAGCGATTCACAGCCGACCTGTCCATTTCGTCCACTGACCGGCCGTCAGCCCCCACCGCATGTGGCAAGCGTCACCAGCGCATCTCACGGGTCGAACGTAGAGCGACTCCGCCGATCGTCGCACACCGTCCAGAAATGTGCTCTCTCCGTGACATTCGGACGACGAAAAGGAGCCCTCTTGTCCAGGATGGACAAGAGGGCTGGGACCTAGTGGCAGTCGGCCCCATCGGGCCGTTTTTGCCGGTCCGTACAGATCATCCGCCAGAGGTGTCCGATTCGGCGTCCACGCCCGGTCGGGCGCAGTCGTACGGATCGTCCAACCAGCCCTCCGGCAGGACCACCCGGTTGTTGCCGCTGGTCCGTCCGCGCGGGCCGTCCGCACCGTCCGGCCAGCCCTGGGACTGCTCCACCTGGGAGAGGGTTTCGGCCAGTTCGGCCAACGAGGAGGAGCCGGCCAGCTTCACCCGCAGCTCCGAGCCGACCGAGAAGCCCTTGGTGTACCAGGCGACGTGCTTGCGGAAGTCGACCACGCCGCGCGCCTCGTCGCCCAGCCACTCGCCGAGCAGCTGCGCGTGCCGCACCATCGCCGCGGCCACGTAGCCGAAGTCGGGGCGGGCGTAGTCCACGTCGCCCTCGAAGATCGCGACCAGGTCCCTGAACAGCCACGGCCGGCCCAGGCAGCCCCGGCCCACCACCACGCCGTCGCAGCCGGTCTCGCGCATCATCCGCAGCGCGTCGTCGGCCGACCAGATGTCCCCGTTGCCCAGCACCGGGATGTGCGCCGGGACGGACTCGCGCAGCCGGGCGATCGCCGACCAGTCGGCCGTCCCGCCGTAGTGCTGGGCGGCGGTGCGCCCGTGCAGGGCGATCGCCGCCACGCCCTCCTCCGCGCCGATCCGGCCGGCGTCCAGGTAGGTGAGGTGGTCGTCGTCGATGCCCTTGCGCATCTTCATGGTCACCGGCAGGTCGCCGGCGTTGGCGACGGCCTCGCGCAGGATCTCGCGCAGCAGGTTGCGCTTGTACGGCAGCGCCGAGCCGCCGCCCTTGCGGGTGACCTTGGGGACGGGGCAGCCGAAGTTGAGGTCGATGTGGTCGGCCAGGCCCTCGTCGGAGATCATCCGGGCGGCCTTTCCGACGGTCACCGGGTCCACCCCGTACAGCTGGATGGAGCGCGGCTTCTCGCTCGGGTCGAACTTGATCAGCTGCATGGTCTTGGCGTTGCGCTCGACCAGCGCCCGGGTGGTGATCATCTCCGAGACGTACAGGCCCCGGCCGCCGCTCTGCTCACGGCACAGGGTGCGGAACGGCGCGTTGGTGATGCCGGCCATCGGCGCCAGCACGACGGGCGGCCACACCCGGATCGGGCCGATGTCGAGCGGCGCGAACTCGGTGTCGGACGCGGTGGGTGCGGGCGTGGCTGTCATGCGCGGCTGACCTCGGGTGATGGGGACGGGACTCTCCATTGTCCCCCACCCGTCCGCCGCCCGGGTGAGCGGCCGCCGCCCGCTCCGAGGCGCTCCCGTTACGGAGCCGACGGCGGCACCGACGGCGCCGCGGACTGCGCGGGCTCCGCCGGGTCCGCCGGTTCCGCGGGCTCCGGCGGCTCCGAGCTCGCCGGGACGACGGTGATCGACCCGGAGGTGACCGCGGCGTGCAGCCGGTTCGGACTCGACGAGTCCGCCAGCCCCGTGTCGATCCGGCCGCTGCCGCTGCCGATCTCACTGGAGACGGCGTACCGGCTGTCCTTCGGCACGGTCAGCTCCACCGAGCCGGAGGTGGCCGTGGCGTCCACCTCGCGCGGGGCCTTCGCGAAGCCCAGCTGCACGGAACCCGAGCCGACCCGCGCCGTCACCCGCCGGGTGCTCAGGTTGGTGCCCCGCACCTGACCGGAGGTGGCGTGCGCGGACACGTTCCCGGAGGTGTCGAACAGCAGCAGCTGGCCGGAGGTCAGCTCCATCCGCACGTCCCCGCTCAGCCCCTCCACCTGGACGGAGCCGGAGCCCACCGAGCCGGACACCTCGGTCGCCGCCGGCACCTCCAGTTCGATCTCGGCGCCGCAGCCGACGTCCACGAACGGCAGGACCAGCCGACAGTGCATCCCGACCGTCAGCACGTCGCCGTCGAAGACGGTGGACACCACCGGTTTGCGCACCAGCCAGTCCAGGCTCTGCCGGACCACCACGTGGCCCTCCCGACCGGCCCGCACCTTGACCGAGGCGTTGCCGGTCTCCAACTGGAGCCGGTGGATCGCCACGTCGTACGGCCGGCTGGTGCTGGTCCGCTGCTGCACCGCCATCGACCAGGTCTGCAGTCCGGCCCCGATCATGACCAGCACGATCACGACCGTCCCGGCGGCCCGCCAGCGCTTCGCCCCCTTCACCGCTACCCGACCTCCAGGAAGCGCAGCACCGCCATCACCCGGCGGTGGCTGTCCGCGACCGGCGGCAGGTCGAGCTTGGTGAAGATCGAGTTGATGTGCTTGGCCACCGCGCTGTCGCTGACCACCAGCGAGCCCGCGATCGCGGCGTTGGAACGGCCCTCCGCCATCAGGGCGAGCACGTCGCGCTCGCGCGGGGTCAGCTTCTCCAGCGGGTCCCGGTGGCGGCGCACCAGCAGCTGGGCGACCACCTCCGGGTCCAGCGCGGTACCGCCCTCGGCGACCCGCTGGAGCGCGTCCACGAAGTCGTCGACATTGGCCACCCGCTGCTTGAGCAGGTAGCCGACGCCGCTGGTGTTGGTCGCCAGCAGGTCCGCGGCGTAGCGCTCCTCCACGAACTGGGAGAGCAGCAGGACGGCGGTGTCCGGCCACTGCCGGCGGATCACCATCGCCGCCTTCACCCCCTCGTCGCTGAAGCCTGGGGGCATCCGGACGTCGGCCACCACCACCTTCGGGCGGTGCTCCTCGACGGCGGCCAGCAGTTCGGTGGCGTCCCCGACGGCGGCCACGACCTCGAAGCCCACCGCCTCCAGGACCTTGACCAGGCCGACCCTCAGCAGGACCGAGTCCTCGGCGATCACAGCACGCACGGCAACTCCACGGTGATGGTGGTGGGGCCCCCGAGGGGGCTGAGAACGGACAGCGTGCCGTCGACCGAGGCGGCGCGCTTGCGCAGACCGGTGAGCCCGGTGCCGCGCGAGGCGTCCGCGCCGCCGACGCCGTCGTCGCTGATGACCAGCCGCAGCCGGCCGCCGACCGTCCGCACCGAGAGGTCGACCCGGTGGGCCCTGGCGTGCTTGGCCACGTTGGTGAGCGCCTCGGAGACGGTGAAGTAGGCGACCGCCTCCACGGTCGGGGCGACCTGCTCGGAGAGTGCCACGTCCAGGCGCACCGGCAGCGGGGCGCGGGCGGCGATGCCGGACAGCGCCGCGTCCAGACCGCGGTCCTCCAGGACGGCCGGGTGCAGGCCGCGGACCAGGTCACGCAGCTCGTCGATGGCCGCCTGGGCCTCCTCGTGCGCGTCGACGATCACCTGCATCACCTCGGGCGGCACGTCCTTGAGGGTGCGCCGGGCCAGGCCCAGGTTCATCGCGAGGGAGGTGAGCCGCTGCTGGGCGCCGTCGTGCAGGTCCCGCTCGATCCGGCGGCGCTCGGCGTCCACCGCGTCGACCAGCCCGGCCCGGCTCTCGGCGATCTCCTCGACCCGCCGCTCCAGCGCCTCCGTCCGGTCCGGGCCGAGCAGCCGCCGGGCCACCCACACCTCCAGCCGGGCCAGCTGGGTGCCCGCCGGCGGGAGGACCGCCAGCAGCAGCAACCCGCCGAGGGTGAGCAGGACGTCCTCCCCGGCCAGGCCGGAGCGCACCGCCGTGCCGGCGGGCAGCAGCCACATCCAGCCGTACACGGTGGCCAGCACCACGGCGGCCGCCCAGGCGTACAGCACCGCCAACGCGCCCGCCGCCAGCAGCGGACCGGCCACCAAGTGGTGGAGGGCCTGGCGCCAGGTCATCCCCAGCAGCCAGGCCCGACGCCCCGTCGGCGGGCGCAGCGGCGGCACCTCCACCCCGTGCAGGGCGCGCAGCCGGCCGCGCTGGAGGGCGGTCAGCGGGCGGGCGCAGAGCAGGACGGCGGCGAGCACCGGGAAGAGCAGCGTCGACTCGGTGACGGCCAGCCAGACCGGCAGCGCCATGGGTATTCCGGCGGCGGTGAAGCGGACGTCCCGCCAGACCTCGGGCGACCACGGTGGGCGCCGGAGGCTCCTGACGAGCGCTCGGCGCAACGTGGTGGAGGACATGCCGAACAGCGTAGGGCCCGGTGATCACGGGCCGCCATGAAGGGGGGTTCCGGGTGGGGGGTGTAGCTGGATACACCCCCGATTCGGTGTGGAGCACCACCGACAGGACCGGGGTCCCGGCGGAAAGCTTGAGGTCATGACGAGCACCGCATCGCACTCCGCCACTGCGCCGAACGGGCGGCCCGGCCCCGGAGGTGCCTCCGCAGCCCCGGAGGGGGCGCTGCCGGCCGGAGCCGGGCCCTGGTCGGTCCGCAGCGCCGGGTCCGGCCGCGGCCGGGCCGCGCTGGAGCTGTACCAGTACGGGGAGTTGACCGACGTCCTGGTCGCCGCCCGGCTCACCCCGCACCTGCTGCGCGGGGCCCGGCACTGCCCGTCCACCGGGCGGAACCGGCACGTGCTGGCCTGGGGCCGGCTGGCGGCCGACGGCGCCGCGCCCGCGGTGGTGTTCACCGGGCGGCGGCCGTTCCGCCGGGCGCGGTCGACGGCCGAGGTGGCCGTGGTGGCCGACCGGTTCTGGATCGCCTGGGCCGAGGGCCCGTTCGACGCGGTGCGGGTCGAGCACTCGGCGGGCGGGACGGCCGAGCGGCTGCCGCTGGAGCGGGTGCGGGGCATCGCATGAGTACCGCCGTCCTCTCCGTCCGCCCCACCTCCTCGTACGCCCCGCCCGCGCGCCTCGGCCGGCTCCCGGTCATGGCCGCGGTCGCGCTGCTGCCCTGGCTGGCGGTCCTCGCCGTCTGCCACGAGACCCCCTGGGTCGTGCTCGACCTCACCGAGTTCGCCGCCCTGCTCTCGCTGGACGCGCTGCTGCGCCGGCGCAGCCCCGCCGCGCTCTGGGCCGGCGCGGCGGTGGCCCTGCTGCTCGCCGGGGACGCCCTGGCCGACATCGCCTGCGCCGGGCCGGGCCTCCCGGTGCTCGCCGCGCTGGTCATGGCCACCTGCATCGAACTGCCGCTCGCCGTGGTGTGCCTGTGGCTCGGCCGGGACGCGGCGCTGCGGACCGCCTAGGGCGTCGGCAGCTCGTCCATCAGCGCGCGGGTCCCGTCGTCCAGCGGGGTGTACGTGATCATCCGTGTCCCCAGCTGCGGACTGAGCCAGAAGTTGGTGTACTCGCAGCGCAACAGCCCGACCCCGGGCACCTGGAACCGCTTGATCCCGTTGCCCGGCCGCATCACGTCGTGCCGCTGCCAGAGCTCCGCGAAGTCCGGCGAGGCCTTGAGCACCCGGGCCACCAGCGCCTTCCAGGCCGGCTCCGAGCTGTGGTCGGCCATCGCCGAGCGGAACCGGGCCACCATGCCGAGGCGCTCGGTGCGGTAGTCGATCAGCACGTCGCGGAACTGCGAGGGCGTGAACGCCATCCACATCAGGTTCCGGTCCTCCGGAGCCAGCCGGTCGAGGTCACCGACGATCGCGGTGTACTGGGCGTTGTGCGCCAGCACGTCGTAGCGGGAGTTGAGCACCACCGCCGGGTACGGCGCCAGCCGCTCCAGCAGCAGCCGCACGCTCGGGGTCACCGAGGGGCACTCCCGCACCGGCACCGGGTCGTCCGTGCCGGCCAGGGTGAACAGGTGGGCCCGCTCGCTCGGGTCCAGCAGCAGCGCCCGGGCCACCGAGTCCAGCACCTGGGCGGACACCTGGATGTCCCGCCCCTGCTCCAACCACGTGTACCAGGTCACCCCGACCGCGGCGAGCTGCGCGACCTCCTCCCGGCGCAGCCCCGGCGTCCGGCGGCGCCCGGTCATCGGCAGGCCCACCTGCTCGGGTGTCAGGCGCTCGCGGCGGCTGCGCAGGAACGCGGCCAGCTCGTGCCGGCGGGCTTCGTCGGGAGTGGCCGGGCGCGGACCGGCCGAACCGGTACGGGCTTGCGCGGGAGGTGTGGCGAGGCTCATGCTCCCCAGCATGCGACAGCCGTCAACCTGTTGCCAGGTACTTCTTATACCCGGATAACCACACTCTGGTACCAGGGTACGACCCGGCGGATCGTAGGACCCGTGACCCGACAACTCGCCGCCGCCCCCGCATCGAGCCGCACCGCCACCACCCCCGGCACCGCGGCCGCCCGTACCTCCGCCCCGGGACCGGCCGGCCCCGCCACCGCTCCCACCGGCCCCGCCGCCACCCTCGGCACCGCCGGGCTGGTCACCGTCCTGCTCGGCGCCTTCCTGCCGATGCTCGACTTCTTCATCGTCAACGTCGCCCTGCCCACCATCGACCACGACCTGGCCGCCGGGCCCGCCGTCCTCGAACTGGTCGCCGCCGGCTACGGCATCGCCTTCGCCGTGCTGCTCGTCCTCGGCGGACGCCTCGGCGACAACTACGGCCGCCGCCGGCTCTTCGTCGTCGGCGCCGTCGCCTTCGCCCTCACCTCACTGGCCTGCGGCCTCGCCCCCGGCGCGTGGTCCCTGGTCGCCGCCCGGGCCGCCCAGGGCGCCTCGGCCGCACTGCTGATCCCGCAGGTGCTCGGCACCATCACCGCCGCCACCGAGGGCGCCCGGCGCGGCCGCGCGCTCAGCGTCTACGGCGCGGTCGGCGGGATCTCGGTGGTGATCGGGCAGGTGCTCGGCGGCATGCTGGTCGCCGCCGACCTGTTCGGCACCGGCTGGCGCTCGGTGTTCCTGCTGAACGTGCCGTTCGCCCTGCTCGCCGTGGTGCTCGCGGTCCGCTACGTCCCGGAGAACAGGGCCGCCACGGCCGCCCGGGTCGACGTCCCCGGCACCGTCCTGCTCACCGCCACGCTGCTCTCCCTGCTCATCCCGCTGATGGAGGGCCGTGCCGCCGGCTGGCCGCTCTGGTCCTGGGTGCTGCTGGCCCTGTTCCCCGTCCTCGCCGTCGCCTTCGGCACCGTCGAACGCCGCGCCGAGCGGCGCGGGGACACCCCGCTGGTGCCGCCGTCCCTGCTGCGCATCCCGGAGATGCGGCGCGGCCTCGGCATCGCGCTCCCCTACTTCGCGGGCTTCGGCGGCTTCATGTTCGTCATCGCGGTCGCCCTCCAGCAGGGCCTCGGGCTCGGCCCGGTCGCGGCCGGCTGGGCGCTCGTCCCGATGGCCGTCGGCTACTTCTGCGCCTCGCTGGCCGGCCCGCGGCTGATCGGCCGCTGGGGCAGCCGGGTGCTCAGCGCCGGCGCCGTCGTCCAGGCCACCGGCCTCGCCACCCTCGCCCTGACCGTCCTGGCCGACTGGTCGCACTTCTCGCCACTGCGGATGGCCCCGGGCGTCGCCCTCGCCGGCATCGGGCAGGGCTTGATCGGCACCCCGCTGTTCCGGGTCGTCCTCTCCAAGGTGCCCGCCGCCCGGGCCGGCGTCGGCAGCGGCGTCCTCGCCACCGGGCAGCAGTCCAGCCTCGCCCTCGGCGTCGCCACCCTCGGCACCCTCTACCTCTCCCTCTCCCCCGTCCTCGGCATGGACCGCGCCCTCGCCCTGTGCCTGGGCATCCAGCTCCTCGGCTCCTTCACCATCCTCCACCTGACCACCCGCCTCCCCCGCTCCATCGGCTGAACCCCGGCCCGCGGGGCCGGCGAGCGCGTCGCGATCACCCGGAGCGGTCGGCCGATCGCCGCCCCCGCGCCGCCCGCGCCCGGTGTTCCGCACAGCCGTACGGCGACTTCGGACGATTCGAGTGCGACCGCCGAACGCCCATGAGATAAAAGTCAGACGCACTCGAACCGGGGGAAGATGACGTCATGGCTCTCGTCCTGGTGTTCCTGCTCGTGCTCGTCGGCACGGTCGTCGGTGCCACGCTCTACCTGGTGCTCCGGGAACGCGCTCGCCGGCACCAGTTCGACGACGCCGAGGGCCTGCTGATCGAACAGCAGCGGACCGCCCAGGCCACGCGCATGCGGGCGACGTACTCCAGCATCTCGGTCCACCACGGCACCGGCGTGATCGGCGACGAGGGGAACCACTACCGCTCCTGACGGCTCGCGGCCCGACGGCCGGCTCAGCGGCACAGGGCGGCGTCCACCACGTCCTCCAGGTGCCGGGTGACGGCGTAGTCGGCCGGAACGGTGGTCACCGCGATGTTCACGGCGCGCCCGTCGTCGGTGGCGCCGCCCCGGGTCTCGTAGCCCGGAATGTCGCCGCCGTGCCCCCAGTAGACCCCGCCGCAGGAGAGCGGCCGGCTGAAGACGCCCAGCCCGGAGCCCATGCCGCTGTCCCCGACCGGGACGGTGGTGCGCATCTGGGCGAGCTGGGCGGCGGGCAGCAGGCGGTCCGGGACCAGCAGTTCGGTGAAGAAGCGGTCGAGGTCCGCGTTGGTGGAGATCATCTGCCCGGCCGCCCAGCCCGCCGACGGGTCCAGCTCGGTGAAGTCGGTCAGCGGCCCGTCGGCGGAGTCCTTGCGGTACCCCTTGGGGTGGGCTTCCCGGATGGTCCGGTCGCCGGCGGCCGGGAAGTAGGTGTGCCGCAGCCCGATGCGCCGGACGATCCGCCGGTCGATCTCCTCGGCGAGCGGCCGGCCGGTCACCCGCTGGACGATCAGGCCGGCCAGCACGTAGTTGGTGCTGCTGTAGCCGAACTTCTCCCCGGGCGCGGAGACGGACTTCTGCCCGAGGGCGAGGTCCAGCAGCTCGCGGGGCTCGAAGTAGCGCTGCCGGAGGGAGGCTTCGTCCAGCAGCCCCTCGTAGTCGGGCAGGCCGCTGGTGTGCTGGAGGAGCTGCCGGACGGTGATGCCGCGCCCGTCCCCGCCCTCGCCGCGGACCAGGCCGGGGAGGTAGGTGTCGACGAAGGCGTCGAGGTCGACCTTCCCCTCCCCCACCAGCTGGAGCACGGCGACGGCGGTGAAGGTCTTGGTGTTGCTGCCGATCCGCACCTGCCCGCCGACGGGGACCTTCGCGCCGGTGGCCAGGTCCCCCACCCCTGCCGTGTAGTCGCGGGTCCGGCCCCGCCCGTCCCGGACGGTCGCGAGCGCGGCGGGCACCCCGTCCGTCCGCACCAGCGCGTTCAGGCCCTGCTGCACGACGTCCGGCGGGGCAGCGGCGGACGCGGCCGACGCCGCGGGCGGTGTCAGCGCCCCGACGGCCGCGGCGGTCGAGAGGGCGAGGGCGAGTGCCATGTGGCGGACACGCGAAGGACGCACGGGTCAACTCCTGTGGGATCGTGGGGATCGGGAACAGCTCCCGGTCACGATCGCCAGTCTGGCCGCGCGGCGGACGGCCGGCCTCCCCCGATCGAGGGAGCACCTCCGCAGGCGTCAGGGCCGGCCGGGTCCCCGCAGGGGCAGTGTCCGGCTGTAGACGACGCTCGTGGTGGTGCTGCCGAAGCCGGCCAGTTCGTCCACCAGGGTTTCCAGGTGTTCCATGGACGTCGCCGCCACCTTCAGGGTGTAGCAGTCGTCGCCGGTGGTGCGCAGGCACTCCAGGATCTCCCGCCGCTCGTCGAGCAGCCGCCGCAGCGGCTCGTGGCGGTTGCCCGGGTACTTCAGCCGGACGACGGCGAGCACCGGGTAGCCGACCTTCGCCAGGTCCACCGTCGCGCGGTAGCCGGTGATGACGCCCAGCGATTCCAGGTTCCGCACCCGTTCGGTGGTCGCCGACGCGCTCAGCGACACCCGCCGTCCCAGCTCGCTGAGCGAGATGCGGGCCTCCCGTTGCAGCTGCTCGATGATCGCCCAGTCGGTGTCGTCAAGATTCACGGCCATGACGCGAATCTACCGGGAGAACCACGGCGATCCGCCGGTCACAGCGGGAGAACCCCGTTCCGTCCGCCATGATCGCGGGGATAGCCTCGAAGCATGCAACTTGGCGTCAACGTACCGAACTTCGGCCCGGGAACCGACCCCGGCGTGCTGCGCGAGTGGGCCCGGACCGCGGAGGGCCTCGGCTTCGACCTCCTCATGGTGTCGGACCACGTGGCGGTGACCCCGGACGTCGCCGAGCGGTACCCGGAACCCTTCTACGAGCCCTTCACCACGCTGTCCTGGCTCGCCGGAGTCGCCCCGAACCTGCGGCTGGGCACGACCGTGCTGATCCTGCCCTACCGGAACCCGCTGCTGGTGGCGCGGATGACGGACACCCTCGACCGGCTCAGCGGCGGCCGGTTCGTCCTCGGCGTGGGAGTCGGCTGGGCCCGCCGGGAGTTCGCCGCCCTCGGCGTGCCGTTCGGCGAGCGCGGCAGACTGACCGACGAGTACCTGGGCACCCTGCGCGACGCCCGGGCCGAGGAGCCCGACCGCCGGTCGGTACCGGTCTGGGTCGGCGGCCACAGCGAGGCCGCGCTCCGGCGGGCACGCCGGTTCGGCGACGCCTGGCACCCGCTGCGGCTGTCCCTCGCCCGGATGCGATCGATCCTGGCCGAGCACCCGATGCCGGGGTTCGCGCCCCGCATCGCCCTGCGGCCGACCGGCACGCCGGTCGACGACCCCGAGCGGCCCGCCGGCGTCGGCACCGTCGACCAGATCCTCGACGACCTCCGCCACCTGCGCGATCTCGGCGCGGAGACCGTCGTCCTCGACCCCTACCACGGCGATCCGGAGGAAACCCGCCGCCCGCAGCGGGCCTGGCAGGACCTCACCACCGTGGCCACCCGGTGGAGGGCCGTGTGATCACCGACGCCGACCGGGCCCTGCTCCGCCGCGCCCTCGCCATCGCCGCCCACGCGATCACCCTGGGCGACGCCCCCTACGGCTCCCTGCTCGCCGGCCCGGACGGCGGGATCCTCGCCGAGGCCCACAACACCGTACGGCGCGACGACGACATCACGGCCCACCCCGAACTGAAGCTCGCCCGCTGGGCCGCCCGCGAACTGGCCCCCGGCACCGCCGCGCGCACCACGATGTACACCAGCTGCCAGCCCTGCGGCATGTGCGAAGGAGGCATCCTCCGCTCCGGCCTCGGCCGGGTCGTGTACGCGCTCTCCACGGCGCAACTCGTCGAGCTCAACCCCGACTCGGGCGCCTGGAGGCCGGTACCGACGGACGGCCCGGCCCTGCCCGACGAGGCCCGGGCCCCGATCACGGCCTACTACGGTCCGCGCTGAGCAAGAGCACCACCGGCAGGGTGAACACCGAGATCGCCACTCCGACGAGCCCCCGGGCACTCGCAGGCACCGCCATGGTCTCCCCTCCCGGCCGACATGCACGCACGTTCAACCCAACAGGGCGAGTGTCAGTGGCATCGGGAAAGCTCGGCGGATCACGTCACCGACCGGAGGGAACCACCGATGCCGATCCACGTCGCGAGCCGCCGCCGCACGACGGCCTCGCTGACCGCCGCCTTCCCCGGCGCGGAGATCATCGACGTCACCTCCAGGGCGCCGGACCCGTGGGTCCGGCTGAGCCCGTTCCATCCGCACGGCGGCATCCCGGTCCCCTGGAGCGACGGCGTGACCAGCGAGTCCGTGGAAGGCGTCTGGCAGGCCCTCAAGGTCTTCCGGGACGCCGACGTCGACCCCGCGAAGCTGCGCGTCACCTCGATGAAGGGCCTCAAGCGGACGGTGCGCCGGTACGGCCCCGTCCAGGGCCACCGGACCGGCCTGCACGGCGACCGGCTCCTGCCCTACGAGACGGCCCGCCGCCGCGTCTACCTCCCGGCCTACCGCTGGGTCCTCGAACACCGCGTCGCCGATCTGGTCGAGCGGCTCCGGGAGAAGGACGAGGTCGTGCTCCTGGACTACACCACCAACGGCGACGTCGCCGACCCCACCAGCCCGCTCTCCCACGCCGCGCTCATCCGGCTCCACCTGGAGGACCGTTGGCCCGACGAGGACGACACGGACGGGCAGCCCCGATAGCCCCGGCCCGGACCGCCTCTCCGGCGCCCGACCCGTCCTGGGGAAAAGCAGTTGGTCCGACCGCGCCACGAGTTCGACAATCGTCGGATGACCGATGACCAGAGCGCGGTCCAGCGGCGCCGCGCGGCCCGCATGACCTGCAAGCGCTTCCTCTCCGGCGACCGCGTCCTCAGCATCCGCGAGCGCCTCGCCCAACTCTCCGCCCTGGACGGCCTGGACGTCCCCCACGACTTCTACGGCAGCGACGGGCCCGTGCGGCAGCTGGAGGAACGGACCGCCGCACTGCTCGGGAAGGAGGACGCGGTCTTCTTCCCCACCGGGACGATGGCCCAGCAGGTGGCCCTGCGCCACCACGCCGAGCGCACCGGCAACACGGCGGTGGCCCTGCATCCGCTCAGCCACATCGAGCGGCACGAGCGGCACGCCTACACCCAGCTCACCGGCCTGCGCGGCCTCTGGCCCACCACCGAGCAGCGCCAGCCGACGCCCGGCGAACTCGGCGCGCTGGGCGAGCCGTTCGGCACCCTGACGGTCGAACTCCCGCTGCGCGACCCCGGCTACCTGCTCCCCGACTGGGACGAGCTGACCGCCCTCGTCGCCGCCGCCCGCGAGGCCGGCGCCCGGGTGCACTTCGACGGCGCCCGGCTCTGGAACACCACGGCCCACTTCGGCAAGCGGCTCGACGAGATCGCCGCCCTCGCCGACAGCGTCTACGTCTCCTACTACAAGGACCTCGGCGGGATCAGCGGGGCCGCCCTCGCCGGCGATGCCGCCCTCGTCTCCTACGCCCGCACCTGGCGCCACCGCTACGGCGGCCAGCTCTCCCAGCAGTGGCCGGCCGCCATCGCCGCCCTCCACGGCCTGGACACCGCCCTGCCGCGCATCCCCGGCCTGATCCGCCACGCCGCGTCCACCCTCACCCCGGCCCTGGCCGCGCTCCCCGGCGCCCGCCTGTATCCCGAGGTGCCGCCCACCCACGAGTACCAACTCTGGCTCCCGCACCCGGCCGAGGCCCTGAACGCCGCCCACCTGGCCCTGGCCGAGCAGGAGGGCGTCTGGTTCGTCCCGCACTGGGAGGACGCCGCCCCCGGCCTCGCCGTGGCCGAGGTCAGCCTCGGCGAGCCGGCGCAGGCGTGGACGGCGGAGGAGGTGACGGAGGTCGGGCTGCGCTTCCTGGAGCTGGCGATCAGGGGCTGACGGCGGGGATCCCGCGAGGAGCGCCGCGGTCGAACGGGTTCGCGGCCACCACCCCTTTGTGTCAGACTGACGATATGAGCGAGATGCACGTGGGGGACCTGGCCGCCGTCCGCAGCCGCGAGGAGCTGACCGCGCTGATGGCCGACGGGCTGCGGCCGAAGTGGGTGATGTTCTGGGGGCACACCGAGCGCAAGGGCGGTGGCACCCGACAGGAGTGCCTGAGCCAGTGGTGGCCCGGCGAGTTCACCGTCGACGGGCTCACCTACACCTCCGCCGAGCACTGGATGATGGCCGGCAAGGCCCGGATGTTCGGTGACGAGGAGATCGCACGGCGGGTGCTCGCGGCCCGGACCCCCGCCGAGGCGAAGAAGCTGGGGCGGCTGGTCAAGGACTTCGACGAGAAGGTCTGGACGGCCGGCCGGTTCGAGCTGGTGGTGGCGGGCAACGTCGCGAAGTTCGGACAGGACGAGGCGCTGCGCGACTACCTCCTGGGCACGGGCGACCGGGTGCTGGTCGAGGCCAGCCCGCTGGACCGGATCTGGGGCATCGGGCTCGCCGCCGACGACATCCGGGCCCAACAGCCCGCCGAGTGGCGCGGGTCGAACCTGCTCGGATTCGCCCTGATGGAGGCGCGGGCGCGGTTGGCCGCATGAGCGCGATCGCTGCGCTGCTGGACGGGACGGTGGTGGCCTCGGCCGCCGCCGCCCTGCTCCTGGCGCCGGGGGTGTTGCGGCGGAAGGCCCGGCCCCCGCGGCGAGAAGGAACGTACGGGCCGGAGCCGCTGCTGGCGGCCGTCGTCGTGCTGATCCACCTCAACCAGGTGCTCGTCGCGGTCTACGTGAACCGGGTGCACCACGGGGACGTCTCCTTCATCGCCCGCCACCTGCCGCCCGGCTGGTTCGACGTGCCCCGCCTGGACTTCCTCGCCGCCCGCTTCCCGGCCCCGGAGCTCCTGGCGCCGTCGGTGCTCCGGGTGCAGGCGTTCCTCGAACTGCCGCTGGTGCTGCTGGCGTTCGTCGCCGTCGTCCGGCGGCTGGACCGCGCGCTGTACGTCCGGCTGGCCCGCTCGCCGTTGATCCCGCTCGCCGCCGTCTCGTACACGGTGGCGTTCTGCGCGGTGGAGTGGGACCTGCGGAACCCGTACACCGTGGACGACCTCGTCCTGCGGGTGCTCGCGGCCTGCCTCACGCCGCCGCTGATCGCCCGGCTGGCCCGACGCGAACCCGAAGCGGACGCCGAGCCCGCCCGCGGCCCGTTCCGCTTCGCGCTCGACCTGTGGGCGTACGGCCAGCTGATGCTGGTGCTGTACGACACCGCGCTGCTCTACAACCTCGCCCGGCTCGGGGACCATCTCCCGTCCGCCGCGGCCGCGTTGGCGGTGCTCGTCGCCACCCGTACCCTTCCGCGCCGGATTCCGCGCGGGCGGCCCGGCCCGTACACCGCCGCGCTCTCCGGGACGGTCGGCCGGGCACTGGCGCTGTTCCTCGTCCCCGCCCTGTCGATCCGCTACGCGCAGTCCTTCGGCACGCCCGAACTCTCCGCCCTGGCCGGGCTCCTGGTGATCGGGGCGGCGGTCCGCCGGGACGCGCTGCCCCTCCTGCCGCCCGCGCTCGTGGGCGCGCTGGTCGGATACGCCGTCGCGGTGCTCGCTCCCGGCCCGTACTACGAGGCGACCCTCCTCCGGAGCGCGACCGGCGCACTCCTCGCAACGACCGCCGTCTGCGCGCTCCTTGACACCACTCGGACACGACTGGTCGTGCACTCTTAACTCCCACGCCACATACTGACGCCAGGATGTCACACAGTCAGGGTGCAGATGGACAGGTTGGGGCGATCATGCGCATGCGGCCGACGGCACAATCCGCAGGCCAGCGGCCGGAAGGCGAGCAACAGGCCGAGGAACTCCGCGCAGAACTGGACGAGTTACTCCGTGCGAGCCGCTACGCGGGCCAACGTGAACGGCGCCTGAACGAGGCGATCGGGGCCACCCCGGGCCGCCAGCGGCCGGACGGGGAGCTGCTGCGCCAGCTCGCCCAGGCCCGCACGCTCCGCGAGGGACTGGGCGCCCGCTGCCTCCAACTCAGCGACCAGCTGGAGGCGTTGGAGAGCCGGATCAGACAGCGGCAGCAGCCACCGCCGCCGCCGCACCAACAGGCACCGGCCCATCAGCGGCCCGCACAGCAGCCACCGCGACAGCAGCGGCCACCTCAGCAGCAGCCGCCGGCGCCCGCCCGCCCCGACCTCGGCGCTCTCACCGAGCGGATCACCGCCCTCCACCGGGCCGGCTCCCTCGCCGAGGCCACCGGGGTGATAGACGCGGCCGCCGCTCGTCTCACCCCCTCCGACGCCGCGCTTCTGGTCGGCATGCTGGCCAGGTACGGTCCGACCGGCGGCTCGCTCCTCCTCGCCCGCAGCATCGCCCGGTCCGCACCCGACCATTCCGTCACCGTGCTCGCCGAGTTGCGCGAACTGGGCCTGGCCGAGGAGGCGGCCGAGGTGTTCCACGCCTTCTGGGGCTACCCGGCCGCCTCCGTCCCCGGCCTGCTCTCCGCGCTGGACCGGGCCGGGCTGGCCGCCGACAGCGCGACGCTGCTCTGGGAGTGGGGGTCCGCGCCGATGCCCGAGCTGACCTCCCTGGCCGCCTGCCTCCAGCAGCACGGCCGGTCCGCCGACGTCAGGACCCTGCTGCGGCAGGCCGCGGGCCGCTCCACCGCCGACCTCGCCGACCTCGCGGCCGGGCTGCCGCCTGCGCTCGCCGCCCTCCTGCTGAGCGAGCTGGCCGTCCTGCGCCCGCCCGCCGAGGTGGTCCGGCTGGCCGCCGCCCTGGACGGCGCCGGCAGTTCCGGGCTCTACGCGCAGCTGCTGGCCGCGCTGCTCGCCGACGAGGCCCGCCACCGCACCACGCTCGCAGCCCTGCGCACCGCCGGCCTCCCGACCCGCCCGCCCACGGCCCCGCGCTCGCGCTGGGGACGGCGGTAGCGGCGGCCGCACGCGACCCCCTGCCCCGGACAGCAAGGAGCCCCCGTCCGCCCCACCAGGGCGGACGAGGGCTCCCGGGCCGTGCCCGAGGCTGCTAGCAGCCGATCAGCCGCGCGCCCAGGTACGCCTTGACCTGGTCCAGCGAGACGCGCTCCTGCGACATGGTGTCGCGGTCGCGGACGGTCACCGCGTTGTCCTCAAGGGTGTCGAAGTCGACGGTGACGCAGAACGGCGTGCCGATCTCGTCCTGGCGGCGGTAGCGCTTGCCGATGGCGCCGGCGTCGTCGAACTCGACGTTCCACGCGGTGCGCAGGTCGGCGGCCAGGCCGCGGGCCTTCGGGGACAGCTCGGCGTTGCGCGACAGCGGCAGGACGGCGACCTTGACCGGGGCCAGGCGCGGGTCGAGCCGCATGCCGACGCGCTTCTCCATGACGCCCTTGGCGTTCGGCGCCTCGTCCTCGAAGTAGGCGTCGATCAGGAAGGCCAGCATGGCGCGGTTGAGGCCGGCCGCCGGCTCGATGACGTACGGGAAGTACCGCTCGCCGGACTCCTGGTCGAAGTACTTCAGGTCCTGGCCGGAGGCCTCGCTGTGCACCCGCAGGTCGTAGTCGGTGCGGTTGGCGACGCCCTCCAGCTCGGAGAACTCGGAGCCGCCGAAGTTGAAGCGGTACTCGATGTCCACCGTGCGCTTGGCGTAGTGGGAGAGCTTCTCCTTCGGGTGCTCGAAGAAGCGCATGTTCTCGGTGCGCAGGCCGAGGCCGACGTACCAGTCCCAGCGCTGCTGGAGCCAGTACTCGTGCCACTGCTCGTCCTCGCCCGGCTTGACGAAGAACTCCATCTCCATCTGCTCGAACTCGCGGGTGCGGAAGATGAAGTTGCCGGGGGTGATCTCGTTGCGGAAGCTCTTGCCCGTCTGGGCGATGCCGAACGGCGGCTTCTTGCGCGAAGTGGTCTGGACGGCCTTGAAGTTGGTGAAGATGCCCTGGGCGGTCTCCGGGCGCAGGAACGCCAGGCCGCTCGCCTCCTCGGTGACACCGAGGTGGGTCTTCAGCATGCCCGAGAAGTCCTTGGGCTCGGTGAACTGGCCCTTGGTGCCGCAGTCGGGGCAGTTGACGTCCTGGAGACCGTTCGGCGGCGGGAAGCCGTGCTTGGCCTCGTACTTCTCCTCCAGGTGGTCGGCCCGGTGGCGCTTGTGGCAGGAGAGGCACTCGGTCAGCGGGTCGTTGAAGGTGGCGACGTGACCGGAGGCCTCCCACACCTCGCGGGCGAGGATCACCGACGAGTCGAGTCCGACGACGTCCTCACGGGCCTGGACCATCGCGCGCCACCACTGGCGCTTGATGTTCTCCTTGAGCTCGACACCCAGCGGCCCGTAGTCCCAGGCGGCACGCGTGCCGCCGTAGATCTCGCTGCAGGGGTAGACGAAGCCACGGCGCTTGCTCAGGCTGACGATCGTGTCGATCTTGTCGGCGGCCACAGTGCTCTCTTCAGTACGTACGGCACGGTCAGGGCACGGCTGGTTGCGCGTACCCGAATACCTCAGGTTACCGGCCATACGGGTACGTGATTCAAATCGGTATCGTCCGGCCGCCCCCACCCTCCGTCACCTTCCGTTCACCCGCCCGAGTGATTTGACAATCATTTCCATTTGAGATGAGAATGATTGTCATGATGATCGGACTGCCTCGACTCGGACTGTCTCGCCGGACCCGCCGCTCCATGGCGCTCGGCACCACCGCCCTCGCCGCCACCCTCGTCCTCACCGCCTGCGGAGGCAGCAGCAGCGCCGACAGCGGCACGGGCAAGCTGAAGGTCGTCGCCTCCTTCTACCCGATGGAGTACCTGGCCCAGCAGATCGGCAAGGAGCACGTCGCGGTCACCGACCTGACCGCCGCCGGCGTCGAGCCGCACGACCTGGAGCTCACCGCCAAGCAGGTCGGCACGGTCCAGAAGGCCGACGCGATCATCTACCTCAAGGGCCTCCAGCCCACCGTCGACCAGGCCGTCGCGCAGTCGTCCAGCAAGCACAAGATCGACGCCACCGCCGCCAGCCCGCTGGTCGACCACCACCTCGACGAGGACACCGGGGACGCCGACCACGGCGGCGACGGCCACGGGACCGACGGCCACAAGCACGAGGACCCGGCCGGCGACCCGCACATCTGGCTCGACCCGACCCGCTACGCGGCGATCGCCAAGAGCGTCGGCGACGAGTTCGCCAAGGCCGACCCGGCCCACGCCGAGGACTACCGGAAGAACACCGACGAGCTGGTCACCAGGCTCACCGCGCTCGACCAGGAGTTCCGGGACGGGCTGAAGGACGCCAGCACCCGTACCTTCGTCACCAGCCACGCCGCGTTCGGCTACCTCGCCGACCACTACGGCCTCACCCAGGTCGCCATCAACGGCGTCGACCCGGAGTCCGAGCCCACCCCGGCCCGCCTCGCCGCGGTGCAGAAGGCCGCCAAGGACAACGGCGTCTCCACCGTCTTCTTCGAGACCCTGGTCAGCCCCAAGCTCGCCGAGACCGTCGCCAAGGACCTCGGCCTCAGGACCGCCGTCCTGGATCCGCTGGAGGGCGTCAAGGACCCGTCCAAGGACGACTACCTGACCGTGATGAAGCAGAACCTGGCCAACCTCCGGGCCGCCCTCGGCGCCCCGGCCGGCACCGCCCCGGCCGCCCCCGCCGGGACCGACGCCGCCACCCCCGCCCCCGCGAACTGACGGGACCGAGCACCATGACCGACCCGATACCCCCGGCCGTCCGCCTCCGTGACGCCGTCGCCTCGCGCGGCGGCCGGCCGGTGCTGCGCGGCGTCGACCTCACCGTCCGGCCCGGAGAGGTCGTCGCCCTGCTGGGCGCCAACGGCTCCGGCAAGTCGACCACCGTCAAGGCCGTGATCGGCTCCGTCCCGCTGGAGCACGGCACCCTGGAGCTGTTCGGCATCCCGTTCCGCTCCTTCCGCGCCTGGCACCGGATCGGGTACGTCCCGCAGCGCACCACCGCCGCCTCCGGCGTCCCCGCCACCGTGCGGGAGGTGGTCTCCACCGGACGGCTGCCGCAGCACCGGCTGCTGCCCTTCCGCCGCAAGGACCGCGAGGCGGTGGACCGCGCGCTGGCCGCCGTCGGCATGCTGGAGCGGGCCTCGGACGGCGTGGCCGACCTGTCCGGCGGCCAGCAGCAGCGGGTGCTGATCGCCCGCGCCCTGGTCGGCTCCCCCGACCTGCTGATCATGGACGAGCCGATGGCCGGCGTCGACGCCGCCAGCCAGCAGGTGCTCGCCGACACCCTGCGCACCGAGGTCGGCCGCGGCGCCTCCGTCCTCCTCGTGCTGCACGAACTCGGACCGCTGGAACCGCTGATCGACCGCGCCGTGGTGCTGCGGGACGGCTGCGTCGCCCACGACGGCCCGCCCGTGCCCAACACCGGCCTGCACGCGCTGCCCGGCCACGACCACGTCCACCCGCACGCCGACCTGACCCCGCCGAGGCTGCTCGCATGACCGAGATGCTGTCCTACGACTTCATGCAGCGGGCCCTGCTCGCCGCCGTCCTGGTCGGGATCACCGCCCCGGCCGTCGGCATCTACCTGGTGCAGCGCCGCCAGGCCCTGATGGGCGACGGCATGGGCCACGTCGCGATGACCGGCGTCGGCCTCGGCTTCATCTTCCAGACCAGCCCGGTCTGGATGGCCGTGCTGGTCTGCGTGCTCGGCGCCGTCACCATGGAGCTGGTCCGCTCGCGCGGCAACCAGCGCGGCGACATCGCCCTCGCGATGCTCTTCTACGGCGGCATGGCCTGCGGCAAGCTGCTGGTCTCGATGTCCGCCCAGGCCGGGGCCGGCTCGCTGGAGAGCTACCTGTGGGGCTCGATCCTCACCGTCGCCCCCGCGGACCTGGCCACCATCGCGGTGCTCGGCGCGGTGGTCATCGCGGTCACCGTCGGCCTGCGCCGCCAGCTCTTCGCGATCTGCCAGGACGAGGACTTCGCCCGGGTCACCGGCGTGCCGGTGCGCACCCTCAACCTGCTGCTCGCGGTGATGGCCGCGGTCACCGTCACGGTCGCCATGCGGGTGGTCGGGCTGCTGCTGGTCAGCGCGCTGATGGTGGTCCCGGTGGTCGCCGCCCAGCAGCTCACCCGCTCCTTCGCCGCCACCCAGGCCGCCTCGATCGCGCTCGGCGTGGTCGTCTCGCTGGCCGGCGTCACGGGCTCCTACCAGCTCGACGTGCCCTCCGGCCCGGCCATCGTGCTGCTCGCCATCGCGGTGTTCGCGGTGTTCAGCCTGCTCGCCGCGCCACTGGCCCGGCGGCGCCACCGCGGCACGGGCGAGAACGGACCGAAGGTGTGCGACGTCGAACTGCCGGGGCAGGCCGTCTCCGGGCCGTCCGGCACGACCACCCCTGAGCGGCGGGCCGGGCTGGCACAATGATGTGCGAGACGCCCACGACCCCAGGAGGACCCACGGTGACCACCGCAGGCCCGTCGCCGCGCGCCCGCTCGACCCGGCAGCGTGCCGCCGTCTCGGCAGCCCTGGACGAGATCGCGGACTTCCGCAGCGCGCAGGAGCTCCACGACCTGCTCAAGCACCGCGGGGACTCCGTCGGTCTGACCACGGTCTACCGCACGCTCCAGTCGCTCGCGGACGCCGGTGAGGTGGACGTGCTGCGCACCGCCGACGGCGAGGCGGTCTACCGCCGGTGCAGCAGCGGGCACCACCACCACCTGGTCTGCCGGCACTGCGGCGCGACCGTCGAGGTGGAGGGGCCCGCGGTGGAGCGCTGGGCCAACTCGGTCGCCGCCGAGCACGGCTTCAGCGACATCGCGCACACCCTGGAGATCTTCGGGACCTGTGCGGAGTGCGCCAAGAAGGCCTGAGCCGCCGACACGAAGGAGAGGACCCGCCGGGCAGATCCCGGCGGGTCCTCTCCTTTTCGTCCGGTACGGCCGTCGCGGCCAGTGCGGCCAGTGCGGCCGGCACGGCCCTCGGGACCGTACGCCCGTCAGCGCTGGGACGGCACCGGCGCGCCGACCTCGTTGGGGATCGCCCCGCCGAAGCGCCGGTCGCGCATCGCGTACTGCTCGCAGGCGCGCCACAGGTCACGGCGGTCGAAGTCCGGCCAGAGCACGTCCTGGAACACGAACTCGGCGTAAGCCGACTGCCAGAGAAGGAAGTTGGAGGTGCGCTGCTCGCCGCTGGGGCGCAGGAAGAGGTCCACGTCCGGCATGTCCGGGTGGTACATGTACTTGGCCAGGGTCTTCTCGTTGACCTTCTTCGGGTCGAGCTTCCCGGCCGCGACGTCCTGGGCGATCGCCTGAGCCGCGTCGGCGAGTTCGGCGCGGCCGCCGTAGTTGACGCACATGTAGAGCGTGACGGCGTCGTTGTCCTTGGTCTGCTCCTCGGCGACCTGGAGCTCCTGGACGACGCTCTTCCACAGCTTGGGCATCCGGCCCGCCCAGCGGATCCGCACGCCCATCGCGTCCATCTCGTCGCGGCGGCGGGCGATGACGTCCCGGTTGAAGTTCATCAGGAACTTCACCTCGTCGGGCGAGCGCTTCCAGTTCTCGGTGGAGAACGCGTACAGCGAGATGTTCTTGACGCCGAGCTCGATGGCGCCCTTGAGGACGTCCAGCACCACGGACTCGCCGACCTTGTGGCCCTCGGTGCGGGGCAGCCCGCGCTCCTTGGCCCAGCGGCCGTTGCCGTCCATCACGATCGCGACGTGCTCGGGGACCAGCTCGCCGGGGATCTTCGGGGGCTGTGCGCCGCTGGGGTGCGGGGTCGGGGGGACGTACGTCCGCTGCTTGCCGCCGCCGAAGAGCCGTCGCGCTGCCATGTGCTCACTTCTCCACGTATCTCATCGAGCGGATGCCCCGCTCCAGGTGCCACTGCAGATAGGCCGCGACCAGGCCGCTGCCCTCCCGCCAGTACCGCGGCTCGCAGGCGTCGGCCGTCTGCCAGTCCCCTGACAGCAGCGCCCCGAGCAGTACCAGTGTCTCAGGGGAGGGTACGGCACATCCGGGCACTCGGCAGTCCCCGCAGAGCACCCCGCCCGCGGGGAGGGAGAAGAAACGGTTCGGCCCTTCCAGGCCGCATTTGGCGCAGTCGGTGAAGCTCGCGCCGTACCCGTTCACCGCGAGCGAGCGCAGCAGGAAGGCGTCCAGTACCAGGTGCGACTCGTGCAGCCCGGCCGCCAGCGTGCGCAGCCCGCCGACCAGCAGCAGGTACTGCTGGACGGCCGGCTCGCCCTCGTTCTCGGCGAACCGCTCGGCGGTCTCCAGCATCGCGGTGCCGGCCGTGTAGCGGCCGTAGTCGGCGACGATCGGGCCGCCGTACGGCGCGATGGTCTCCACCTGGGTGCAGAGCGGCAATCCGCGGCCGATCAGCTCACTCCCCCGGCTGAAGAACTGCACGTCCACGTGCGAGAACGGCTCCAGGCGGGCACCGAACTTGGACTTGGTCTTCCGCACCCCGCGCGCCACCGCCCGCACCTTGCCGTACTTGCGGGTCAGCAGGGTGATGATCCGATCGGCCTCGCCGAGCTTCTGCGCCCGCAGCACGACGCCGTCGTCCCGGAAAAGACTCATGGGGACCATTCTCCCCCACCGCCCCCCGGCGCCGGACAGCCGTGTTGCCCGCACCGGCGGCCGTGGGGGAGGCCATGCGGTGCGGGTCACGGCGGGCCCGGGGTGGGGAGTCCAAGGCCCGTTGTGGGGGATTCGGAGATGGTCTGCGGGTTCCGGAGGTCCGGACGGCGCTCGGCGGGCGGTGGTGGTGGCCGGTGATCGCGAGCGGTGATCGTGAGCGGTGAGAGGTGGTCGGCGAGCAGCGCCGCGGGCGGGCGGGCCGGCGGGCGGCGCTACTTGTACGGGGTCCTGGTCGCCGCCTCCAGCAGCGCCCCGACCCGGGACTTCGGCAGGTCCAGGCAGCCCCCGACCGCGGCGAGCGCGTCGCGCTCCTGCGGCAGGTAGCGCCCGTCCGCCAGGGCGATCGCCGCGCCCTGCAGCAGCAACCGCTCGCGGCCGTGGTGGGCCAGGTGCGGGGTGAGCGGTTCGAGCACCGCGTGCAGTTCGACGGCCAGTCCGCCGGACATCCCCCGGGCGTCGTGGAGTTCGCCGCCGAGCCCGGAGAGCGCGGCGAGCGCGGCCAGCACCTGGGCCTCGCCGCAGTCCTCGAACCCGGCCTCGCGGACCGCCGCGCAGGCCGCGTCGCGGGCCGCCCGGTGGGCGGTGCCGCCGGCCGCGAGCAGGGCCAGCGCGATGGTGTACTGGGCGTCCCGCAGCATCGCGCCGAGGCGCACGCTGGTGGGCTGCTCCAGGCTCTCGACGCCGTACCGGCCGTGGCAGCTGGTGCACTGCACACTGCCGATCACCGGACCGAGCGGGACCACCGGGGTCCCCAGCAACCGCAGCCACCGCCGGCCGTGCTGCCGGCGGTAGTTGCGGTCCCCGCCACAACCCGGGCAGAAGAAGTCACCGAGAACGTCAGTCCGCCACCGCGGGCGAACACCCCACAACCTGGTCACGGCGCCACTCCCCAGACATGGCAGGCGGCCTGCTCGACAATGGGCAGGTCACGCGACCGGACACCGAGGCCGTCCCACCGACCCGGCTTTCCGGTGGATCGATGTTGCCACGGTTACCGGCACGTGTCAGTACCTCGAACGGCTTCCGATTCGAAAAAATGTGGCGCAGGACACAACCCCAGGCCGGCACGGCGAAGGGCCGCCCCGCGGGACGGCCCTTCGCACACCACCCGTTCGAATTAGCCGCGCTGCGAGCGGTTGACGGCGCTGATCATGGCCTTCAGCGAGGCCAGCACGGTGTTGCCGTCGATGCCCACGCCCCACAGCACCTTGCCGTCCACCGCGCACTCCACGTACGCGGCGGCCTGGGCGTCGCCGCCCTCGCTCAGCGCGTGCTCGGCGTAGTCCAGGACGCGCACGTCCACGCCGATCCGGGCCAGCGCGTCGGCGAAGGCCGAGACCGGGCCGTTGCCGGTACCGGTCAGGGTGGTCGGGACGCCGTCCACCAGGGCCTCGGCGGTCAGCGCGTCCCGGCCGTCCTCGGTGGTCAGGGTGCGCGAACCGCTCAGCGAGATCCGGCCCCACGGGTTGTCGGTGGTCGGCAGGTACTCGTCCTCGAAGACCCGCCAGATCTCGGCCGGGCTGACCTCGCCGCCCTCGGCGTCGGTCTTGGCCTGGATGATCCGGGAGAACTCGATCTGCATCCGGCGCGGCAGGTCCAGCTTGTGGTCGTTCTTCAGCACGTACGCCACGCCGCCCTTGCCGGACTGGCTGTTGACCCGGATGACCGCCTCGTAGGTGCGGCCGACGTCCTTCGGGTCGATCGGCAGGTACGGCACGCCCCAGGTGTGCTCGTGCACCGGTACGCCCGCGGCCCTGGCGTCCGCCTCCAGGACGTCGAAGCCCTTCTTGATGGCGTCCTGGTGCGAGCCGGAGAAGGAGGTGTACACCAGGTCGCCAGCGTACGGGTGGCGCGGGTGCACCTCCATCTGGTTGCAGTACTCGGCGGTGCGGCGCACCTCGTCGATGTCGGAGAAGTCGATCTGCGGGTCGATGCCCTGCGAGAACAGGTTCATCCCCAGCGTCACCAGGTCGACGTTGCCGGTCCGCTCGCCCTGGCCGAACAGGCAGCCCTCGATGCGGTCGGCGCCCGCCATGTAGGACAGCTCGGCGGAGGCGACGGCGGTGCCGCGGTCGTTGTGCGGGTGCACCGACAGGCAGACGAACTCGCGGCGGGACAGGTGGCGCGACATCCACTCGAACTGGTCGGCCTGGACGTTCGGGGTGGCCCGCTCGACGGTGGCGGGCAGGTTCAGGATGATCTCGCGGCCCTCGCCCGGCTGCCAGACGTCCATGACCGCCTCGCAGACCTCCAGCGCGAAGTCCAGCTCGGTGTCGACGAAGATCTCCGGCGAGTACTGGTAGCCGAAGACGGTGTCGTCGCCCAGCAGCTTCTCCGCGTACTCCATCACCAGCCGGGTGCCCTCGGTGGCGATCGCCCTGGTGGCCGCCCTGTCGTTGCGGAACACCACCCGGCGGAACAGCGGCGCGGTCGCGTTGTACAGGTGGACGGTCGCCCGCGGGGCGCCGACCAGCGACTCCACGGTCTTCTCGATCAGCTCCTCGCGGGCCTGCGTCAGCACCGAGATGGTGACGTCCTCGGGGATCGCCCCCTCCTCGATCAGCGAGCGCACGAAGGCGTGGTCGGTGGCCCCGGAGGAGGGGAAGCCGACCTCGATCTCCTTGTAGCCCATCTTCACCAGCAGGTCGAACATCATGCGCTTGCGGGCCGGCGACATCGGGTCGATCAGCGCCTGGTTGCCGTCCCGCAGATCGGTGGAGAGCCAGCGCGGCGCCTTGGTGATCACCTTCTCCGGCCAGCTGCGGTCCGCCAGGTCGACGGTGCCGAACGGCAGGTAGCGCCCGTGACGCATGCCCGAGGGCCGCTGGCGCACCGAGGCGGCGGTGATCGGGGTGGGGCGGTCGACGAAGGGACGGCCGGCGGGAACGGACGCGGCGGAGTTCTGCTCGGTCATGGAGGTGACTCGGCTTCCTGTGATGCGTGGTGCGGGCGGGTCGGGAGGGGTCAACACCTGGTCGACACCGACTGGCCGGCCTCGGCTGCCGCTCGCGATACACCATTGGATCGCCGATCGCGCGCACAGCTCGTTCCCCGCGGCGAGGGTGCCGGCCCGGTGGACTACAGGCCCTCGACGCGGCAGCTAAGAAGAAGCAGCCCGTTGCGCATGATGGCCCCAGCGTAACCCAGCGCCGCGCGCCCCCGAAGTGATCCGGGCTTCCGTTCCACCCCTTGAGACGTCGGCCGGTCATGCCGAAGGTGGTGACAACCGGTCATCGAGGCCTCACCCTGGGCCACATGACTGCAGCAGTACCGATCTGCACGATCGTCCCGCCGTACGTCCTGGACCGCCTCGCCGAGGCCGGTCACGAGCCCGCCGTCCACTCCCTGGCCCTCGACGCGGAGCACCGCGCGGCCCGACTCTCCCCGCCCCCGCCCGTCGCCGCCACCCCGGGCCTCAACCGGGTGATCTACGACGCCGGACACGGCCAGCGGCTGCCCGGGCGCAGCGTCCGCACCGAGGGCCGCGGCGCGTCCTCCGACAGCTCCGTCAACCACGCCTACGACGGCCTCGGCGCCACCTTCGCGCTCTACGCCGACGTCTTCGGCCGGCACTCGATCGACGACCGGAACCTGCGGCTGGACGCCAGCGTCCACTACGGCCGCAACTACGACAACGCCTTCTGGAACGGCCACCAGATGGTGTTCGGCGACGGCGACAACGTGGTGTTCGGCGACTTCACCGCCTGCATCGACGTCATCGGCCACGAACTCACCCACGGCGTCACCCAGTTCACCGCCGGGCTGGACTACCAGGACCAGCCCGGCGCGCTCAACGAGTCGGTCTCCGACGTCTTCGGCTCGCTGGTCAAGCAGTACTCGCTGCACCAGAGCGCCGCCGACGCCGACTGGCTGATCGGCGCCGGGCTGCTCGCCCCGGGCGTGCAGGGCGTGGCGCTGCGCTCGATGAAGGCGCCCGGCACCGCCTACGACGACCCGCAGCTGGGCAAGGACCCGCAGCCCGCGCACATGCGGGACTACGTGAACACCTCCCAGGACAACGGCGGGGTGCACATCAACTCCGGCATCCCCAACCACGCGTTCTACCTGCTGGCCACCGCGCTCGGCGGCTCGGCCTGGGAGCGCGCGGGGCGGATCTGGTACGACGCGCTGACCGGGCGCACGCTGCCCGCCGACGCCGACTTCACCGCCTTCGCCCGGGCCACCGTGGCCGCCGCCAAGGCCCGCTACCCCGACGACCGGTCGGTCGTGGACACCGTCACGGCCTCCTGGGCGCAGGTCGGGGTCAGCCCGGGGTGACCCTCCGGGGGCGCGGCCCGCGGGGCTCGCCCGGAGCCCCAGGAGCCCGGCCGGAGCCACCGGAGCGTGACTGAAGGGTGGTTGAGACCGGGTTGAGGCGGGCTTAAGGTCACGGTCCGGGAAAAGCCCGGCAAACCCCCTCCCTGCGTAGCACCATGGACACCATGCGTATCCAGGTGACCCGGACCGGCGGTTTCGCGGGGCTCGTCCGCCAGGCGGAGATCGACACCGCCGACCGCACGGACGCCCCGCACGTGCACGCGCTCGCCCGCGAGGCCGTCGCGGGCGGGCTGCGCGCGCCCTCGTACGGGGTGCCGGACGGCTTCCACTACGAGATCACCGTCGACGGCCGGTCGGTGTACTGCGCCGACCCGAAGCTCACCGACTCCCAGCGCGAGCTGATCTCCCTGGTGCTGCGCGAGGGCGCGTAGCACCGGGGTCGCGCGGCAGGGCCCGCCCGCAGAGCGCGGAGGACCCGGCCGCCCGGGAGGGTCAGAGCCAGCCGTCGAGCGCGGCCAGGAAGCCGGCCGGGTCGTCCCGGTGGACGGTGTGGCCCGTGCCGGGCACGGTGCGCACCTCGAAGCCCCGGGCGCTCAGCGCCCGGGCGCTGGACGCGTCCACCAGCAGGCTGCGGTCGGCCAGCACCGCCAGCGAGGGCACCGCCGGCCGGGTCGGCAGGTCCGAGCGCTGGTCGGCCAGGGCCCACGCCGAGTCCTCGTCCCAGGCCGCCGCGGCGGCGAGTTCGGCGTCCACGTCGTCCGGCTCCCAGCTCGGGCTGAGCGCGACGATCTGCTCCCGGGTGAGGTGCCTCAGCTCCGCCATCACCCGCGGGTCCATCCCGGTCTGGGCGAACCGCCAGGCCGGATCGACGTACACCGCGCGGGCCGGCTCCAGCCGTTCGACCGCGCCCGCCAGCGCGATGCCGCCCAGCGAGTGGCCGATCGCGAGCTCGACGCCGGTCGGCAGGTTCTCCACCAGGTCGTCGGAGTACGCCTCCAGGGGGTAGCGCTCCAGCGGGCTCCCGCCGGTGCCGCGCGGGCTGCGCCCGTGCCCGCGCAGGTCCACCGCGAGAACCCGGTAGCCCCGCTCGGCCAGCGCCGGACCGATCAGCCGCCAGGTGCGGTGGTCGGACATGATGCCGTGCACCAGCACGGCCAGCCGGTCCCCACGGCCCCACTCCCGGATGTGCAACTTCATCGCGCTGTGCCCCTTCTGACGTCGCGTACGGCCGGACCACGACGAGGGCCCGCCCGGACGCACAACGTCCGAACGGGCCCCGGGCCTCCCGGTGGCTCGAACCCGCCGGTCCGGAGCCCCGGACTCAGAAGCCGAGCTTGCGCAGCTGCTTGGGGTCGCGCTGCCAGTCCTTGGCGACCTTGACGTGCAGGTCCAGGTAGACCGGCGTGCCGAGCAGCGCCTCGATGTGCTTGCGGGCGGTGGTGCCGACGTGCTTGAGCCGCGAGCCCTTCGCGCCGATCACGATCGCCTTCTGGCTCTGCCGCTCGATGTAGACGTTGGCGTGGATGTCCAGCAGCGGGCGGTCCGCCGGGCGGCCCTCGCGCGGCAGCATCTCCTCGACCACCACGGCCAGCGAGTGCGGCAGTTCGTCGCGCACGCCCTCCAGCGCGGCCTCGCGGATCAGCTCGGCGACCATGATCTGCTCGGGCTCGTCGGTGAGGTCGCCCTCCGGGTAGAGCTGGTCGCCCTCCGGCAGCAGCTTGGTGAGAAGGTCGGCGACCAGTTCCACCTGCTTGTCGCCCACGGCGGAGACCGGGATGATCTCGGCCCACTCGAAGCCCAGCTCGATGCCGAGCTGGTGGATGGCGATCAGCTGCTCGGCCAGGCGCTTGGAGTCGACCAGGTCGGTCT
The DNA here is from genome assembly GCF_042798815.1 of Kitasatospora sp. NPDC057738. Lineage (NCBI taxonomy): Bacteria > Bacillati > Actinomycetota > Actinomycetes > Kitasatosporales > Streptomycetaceae > Kitasatospora > Kitasatospora sp. NPDC057738. The sequence goes on from NZ_JBHVJT010000003.1 coordinate 67,866, forward strand.
TGGTGACGATGGCGACCTTCGGGGTCTTCTTGATCCCGGCGATCTCCTTGGCGATGAACTTGTCGCCGGGGCCGATCTTCTGGTCGGCGGGCAGGCAGAAGCCGATCACGTCGACCTCGGCCCAGGTGGTGCGGACCAGGTCGTTGAGGCGTTCGCCGAGCAGGGTGCGCGGCTTGTGCAGGCCGGGGGTGTCGACCAGGACGAGCTGGGCGTCCGGGCGGTGCACGATGCCGCGCACGGTGTGCCGGGTGGTCTGCGGGCGGTCGGAGGTGATCGCGACCTTCGTCCCCACCAGGGCGTTGGTCAGGGTCGACTTGCCCGCGTTGGGCCGGCCGACGAAGCACGCGAACCCGGAGCGGTACGAGGAGGAAGGGGCATTCATGGGCTCCATTCTCCCTGATCACCGGAGCCCCGCCGTCCGGGCCCACCCCCGGGGGTCTTCGGGGGCGCGTTCAGCCCTTCTTCCCGCTCTTCCCGCCCTTGCCGTCGGTGGGGATCAGCGAGACCACCACCAGCACCAGCAGGAAGCCGAGCGAGCCGAAGAGCCAGAGCTCCGACTTGGTCTCCTGCCACTTGCCCAGCCCCATCACGAACAGCAGCAGCCCGGCGAAGAACGCCACCGCCCCCATGCCCCAGCCCCCTCAGCGCATCCACTCCCCCGGTGAGATTATCTGCCGGGCGTGGGCCGGGACCATGCCCCTCGGCACGGCCGCCGAAGGCCCGGGGCACGGGCCCCGGCGGCCCCGCCCAGGCCTCCCGGCGGGCCCCGCCGGGCCTCAGCGAGCCTCGGCGGACACCCGCAGCGCCCCGTCCGGCCCGGCCAGCAGCACCGGCGTCCCGGCCCCGCCCAGGTCCCGCACGGCCGCCAGGTCCGCCTCGGCCGGCTGCTCCGCCTCGCTCACCACCGCCGCCGCCTCCAGCGACCTGGCGCCGCTGGCCACCGCCATCGCCACCGCCGCCTGGAGGGCGCTCAGCCGCAGCGACTCCAGCGCGACCGTCCCGGCCACGTAGGTGCGTCCGGTCTCGTCACGCACCGCGGCCCCCTCGGCGACGCCGTTGCGGGCGCGGGCCGAGCGGGCCAGGGTGATGATCTTCTTGTCTTCGGGGTCGAGCTCGACGATGTCACTCATGCCGCCGAGCATAGGCACCCGGCGCCGCTCAGTGGCCGACCGGGTGGGTCGGCCCCGGGTTCGGGTGCAGGACCTTGACGAAGGTCTTCGGCCCGGACGGCATCGGCTCCTCACGCCCGATGCGCTCGCGCCAGAACGGGTTGTCGTGCGGCAGGTGGCTGCTCACCCGGCCGTACATCCCGAAGGTCGTCAGGACGATCCCGAAGATGAACGCGAACAGCACGTTCGACATCCGGAAGTTGAGGATGTTCGCCTCCGGCCGCTCCAGCACCGTCAGGCCGTAGAAACCGGACAGGACGAACAGCACGCCCACCGCCATGTTGAGGTTGGACGCGAAGTTCCCCCCGATCACCGCCCCCACCAGCAGGACCGCGCCCGCCACGATGGACAGGATGCTCAGCGCCCCGTTGGTCGACAGCCCGGCGACCTGGTCGCCGTGGGTGGACAGGAAACCGGGGTGGTCGGCCAGCCCCAGGCTCCCGAACACGATCAGGAAGATCCCCCCGGCCCCCGCCCCGATCCGCCACACCATGGCGAGACGGCGGTCGACGGGCTTCAGCGTGTCTTGCAGCTTCATGGCGACCTCCAGAGCTCGGCCATGGTCTAGCTGTAGGGATGGAGCTTCTCCATGTGCGGGGTCTCGTGCATGTAGAGCGAGCCGCACTGCTGGCAGCAGCGAAGCCCGGTGCCCCACTCCTCCTCGGGCCGCGTCTCGGCGTCGTCGGGCATGTCCCGGCCGCAGAGCGCCACCGACAGGTCCTCGTCCCGCACCACGTGCCAGGACTTGACTCCGCCGGCCGCCCCCTGCGGGCCGTACTCCGCGCGAAGTTTGTGCGTCATGCCCTCCATGGTCGCTCGGCGACCGCCCGGCCGCTACTCGCCCGCCGGAGCCCCGGCGTCCTCGGTGCGGCGGACGGGGGCGGCGACCATGGAGCCGATCCGGTTGCGGCGGCCGGCCGAGGACTCGGCGGTCAGCAGGATGCCGGTCAGGCCGCCCCCGACCGGCTCGGGCAGCGGGATCTCGCAGGACGAGCCGGGGATCGGCACCCGGCCCAGGTGCTTGGCCAGCAGGCCGCCGACGGTCTCGACGTCCTCGTCCTCCAGCTCGATGCCGAACAGCTCGCCCAGGTCCTCCACCAGCAGCCGGGCGGTGATCCGGTACGAGCCGTCGCCGAGGTCCTCCACCGGGGCGATCTCCCGGTCGTACTCGTCGGTGATCTCGCCGACGATCTCCTCCAGGATGTCCTCGATGGTGACCAGCCCGGCCGTGCCGCCGTACTCGTCGATCACGATCGCCACGTGCGAGCGGCGCTGCTGCATCTCGCGCAGCAGGTCGCCGGCCGGCTTGGAGTCGGGGACGAAGACGGCCGGGCGCATCACCGCGCCGACCTCCTCGGACTCCGCGTCCCGGTTGATGTGGGTGCGCCGCACCAGGTCCTTGAGGTAGACGATGCCGACCACGTCGTCCTCGTTGTCGCCGACCACCGGGATGCGCGAGAAGCCGGAGCGCAGCGCCAGGGTGAGCGCCTGCCGGACGGTCTTGTGCCGCTCGATCATCACCAGGTCGGTGCGCGGCACCATCACCTCGCGCACGATGGTGTCGCCCAGCTCGAAGACCGAGTGCACCATCCGGCGCTCCTCGTCCTCGATCAGGTCGTCCTTCCCGGCGAGGTCCACCAGGGCCCGCAGCTCCGCCTCCGAGGCGAACGGACCCTCCCGGTAGCCCTTGCCCGGGGTCAGCGCGTTGCCGAGCAGGATCAGCAGCCGCGGGATCGGGCCCAGCACCGCGGCCAGCGGCAGCAGCACGAAGGAGGCCGCGGTCGCGGTGGTGATCGGGTGCTGGCGCCCGATCGTGCGCGGCGAGACCCCCACCGCGACGAAGGACACCAGCACCATCACGCCGAACGCCAGCAGCACGGCCTGCCAGGTCGGGCTGACGTTGCGCACGCACACCACGGTGACCAGGACGGCCGCCGCCATCTCGCTGGCCACCCGGATCAGGGTGGCCAGGTTGAGGTAGCGGATCGGGTCGGAGGCGACGGTCAGCAGCCGCGCGGAGCCGCGCCGGCCGCTGCGCACCGCCTCCTCCGCCCGGAACCGGGAGACCCGGGAGATGCCCGCCTCGGCGCACGCGGCCAGCCAGCCGAGCACGACGAGCAGCACGGCACCGAGGATGAAGCTCGTACTCTCACCACTCACAGGGGTTCGGGCTCCGCGCTCAGTGGGTGGTGGGGGCCGGGGAGATGCCGCCGAGGCCGCGGCCCGCCCGCCAGTCGTCCAGGATGCGCTTCTGGAGGGCGAACATCTCCTCCTCCTCCTCCGGCTCCTCGTGGTCGTAGCCGAGGACGTGCAGCACCCCGTGCACGGTGAGCAGTTGCAGCTCCTCGTCCATCGAGTGCTTGGAGGGGGCGGCCTGGCCCTGCTGCTCGGCGACCTCGGGGCAGAGCACGATGTCGCCGAGCAGGCCCTGCGGCAGTTCCTCGCCCTCCTTGCCGGGACGCAGCTCGTCCATCGGGAAGGACATCACGTCGGTGGGCCCGGGCAGGTCCATCCACTGGATGTGCAGCTCCTCCATCGCCGCACTGTCCACCAGGATCACGGACAGTTCTGACTGCGGGTGGATCCGCATCTTGTCCAGGGCGAAGCGGGCGACGTCGAGGATGGACTCCTCGTCGGCTTCCCAACCGGACTCGTTGGCGATGTCGATCGACATGACGGGCTGTGTGCTCAGCTTTCGGTGCGATGGGACTGTCGGGGAGCGCGGGGCGCGGTGGCCTTGCCGGGGCGCCGCTGGGCGGGCTTGCGGGGAGCCGGGGAGCCGTCCTCGGCCTCCTGCCGGGCGTCCCAGCGCTCGTAGGCGTCCACGATCCGGCCGACCAGCTTGTGGCGGACCACGTCGGTGCTGGTGAGGACGGAGAAGTGGATGTCGGGCACGTCGGCCAGGATCTCCTGGACGACCTTGAGTCCGCTGCGGGTGCCGCCCGGGAGGTCGATCTGGCTGGTGTCGCCGGTGACCACCACCCGGGAGTTGAACCCGAGGCGGGTGAGGAACATCTTCATCTGCTCGGGCGAGGTGTTCTGGGCCTCGTCGAGGATGATGAAGGCGTCGTTGAGGGTGCGGCCGCGCATGTACGCGAGCGGGGCGACCTCGATGGTGCCGGCCGCCATCAGGCGCGGGATGGAGTCCGGGTCCATCATGTCGTGCAGCGCGTCGTACAGCGGGCGCAGGTACGGGTCGATCTTCTCGTAGAGGGTGCCGGGCAGGAAGCCCAGCCGCTCCCCCGCCTCGACCGCCGGGCGGGTCAGGATGATCCGGTTGACCTCCTTGGCCTGGAGGGCCTGGACGGCCTTGGCCATCGCCAGGTAGGTCTTGCCGGTGCCGGCCGGGCCGAGGCCGAAGACGATCGTGTGCTTGTCGATCGCGTCGACGTAGCGCTGCTGGTTGAGGGTCTTCGGGCGGATCGTGCGGCCCCGGTTGGACAGGATGTTCGCGGTGAACACCTGGGAGGGCGCCGGGCTGTCCGGGTCCTGTTCCTGGCTGCGGAGCATGGCGATGGAGCGCTCCACGGAGTCCTCCGTCAGGGGCTGGCCGGTGCGCAGCACCAGCATCATCTCGTTGAAGAGCCGCTGCACGAGGGCGACCTCGGCCCGGGCTCCGGTGGCGGTCACCTCGTTGCCGCGGACGTGGATGTCGGCGGCGGGGAAGCCCTGCTCGATCACGCGCAGCAGCGAGTCCGCGGTGCCGAGCAGGGTGACCATCGGGTGCTTCTCGGGGATGACGATCCGGGCGCTGACGCGGCCGTCGTCGGCCGGTTCGGTGCGCGACTGTCCGTTGGTACGGGTCTGCGATGTGTCACTCATAGGTCGGCGCTGGGGCCTGCCTCATCCCATCCGTGGTCTCGGGTGCCGCTCGGTGTCTCCGGGGCACCAGGGTACGCCGCGAGCGTGATCGCCGTGGCGGGCGGCGGGGCCGCACCCGACGATGCTGCGGCAGATCGGAGGCCGATGCGAGCGTATTTTTCCCGTCGGCCGCGGCTCGGCGTTCCCGGGCCGGTCACGACGGGCGGCGGGCCGGGACGGGCACCCGGTCGAGGTCGGCGGCCAGCACCAGTTCCCCGTCGAAGTGCTTGCGGGCGTCGGCCAGGTGCTGGCCGAGGTCCGGGTAGCGCTGCGAGAAGTGGGTCAGCACCAGGGTGCGCACCCCGGCCTCGGCGGCGACCTTGGCGGCCTGCCCGGCGGTGAGGTGGCCGTGCTCCTCCGCGAGGCGGGCGTCGGCGTCGGTGAAGGTCGCCTCGACGACCAGCAGGTCGGCGCCCTCGGCGAGGGTGTGCACGCCCTCGCACAGCCGGGTGTCCATCACGAAGGCGAACTTCTGGCCCGGCCGCGGCTCGCTGACCTCGCCCAGCGTGACGGTGCGGCCGTCCACCTCGATCGCGCCCTCGTGCTGGAGCCGGCCGACCGCCGGGCCGCGCACGCCGAGCGCGGCGAGTCGCTGCGGCACCAGCCGGCGGCCGTCCGGCTCGGACAGCCGGTAGCCGAAGGACTCCACCGGGTGGTCCAGCCGGACGGCGTCCAGCGCGAAGCGGGCGCCGGGCGCGGGCAGCGGACCGGGCTCGTCGATCGGCCGGGGCCGCAGCACGGCCGTCTCGTGGTAGGCGGTGGAGTGCCGCAGCCGCTCGAAGTAGACCTCGCCGGAGGCCGGGAAGTAGACGTCGACGGGGTGCGGGACCCGGTCGAGGTTGATCCGCTGGATCACCCCGGCGAGGCCCAGGCAGTGGTCCCCGTGGAAGTGGGTGACGGCGATCCGGGTGATCTGGGTGGCCGTGACCCCGGCGTGCAGCATCTGGCGCTGGGTGCCCTCACCGGGGTCGAACAGCAGGCCCTCGCCGTCCCAACGCAGCAGGTAGCCGTTGTGGTTGCGGTGCCGGGTGGGCACCTGGCTGGCGGTGCCGAGGACGACGAGTTCGCGCTGGGACACCTGCGGTCAGACCATGCTCTCGGTCATCTTCGCCCCGCCGAGCACGTGGACGTGCGCGTGGAAGACGGTCTGTCCGGCGCCCGCACCGGTGTTGAAGATCAGCCGGTAGTCCTCGATGCCCTCGTCCCTGGCCACCGCGCCCGCCTCGGCGAGCAGTTCGCCGGCGATCTCCGGCTCGGCGGCGGCCAGCGCGGCCGCGTTCGGGTAGTGCGCGTGCGGGACCACCAGCACGTGCACGGGCGCCTTGGGGGCGATGTCGCGGAAGGCGAGGGTGCGCTCGGTCTTGCGCACCACGGTCGCCGGGATCTCGCCCGCCACGATCTTGCAGAACAGGCAGTCGGGCTGCGGCTCGCCGGCCATGGTTCCCTCCTCGGGATCGGTACGTCGGGTGGTGGGGCCGTACGGGCGCAGCCTAGCCGAGCGGGGCGACGGCCTGCTGGTACTCCTGGAGGTGCTTCCAGCGCACCGAGCGCATGCCGACGACGTCACCCTCGTCCGTGTCGAAGTCCTCGGTGAGGAAGGAGACCGCGAGGATGACGAAACCGATCAGCCAGCGCCTGGTGAGCCGCCAGGTGTTGGGCCGCATCACGCCCTTGCGGCGCACCACCCGCATCGCCATGACCCCCTTGCCGACGCTGAAGCCGGTCAGCCGGGCGAGCACCACCTGGTTGAGGAAGGACGCGGCCAGGCCGACGGCCAGCAGCGCCACGAAGTAGGGCACCACCGGTCCGCTCTGCACGGCGTGGCCGGCCGCGTGCCCGGTCCTCGGGCGGCTCGCGGCGTTGGCGGCGACGAAGCCGAGGCCGATCGCGAACAGCCAGTCCAGCACGATCGCCAGGAACCTCCGGCCGCCGCCCGCCTCCTTGGGGCAGGGCGGCAGCGCCCGCCGCGGCTGCTCGCTCCGCGGGTACGGGTCCGGGTACGGCTGCGGGTACGCCTGCGGGGCGTGTCCCTGCGGCGGGTACGGCTGCGCCGGCGGCTGCTGGTACGGCTGTGCCGGCGGGTACGGCTGCGGCGCGGCGTACCCCTGCGGCGGGTACGGCTGCGGCGAGTACGGCTGCGGCGAGTACGGCTGTGCCGGCGGCTGCTGGTAGGGCTGCGCCGGCGGATGGGGCTGCGGCTGCTGTGCGTAAGGATTCTGGCCGTACTGCGGCGGCGGGTAGCCCTGCGCCATGTGGTTCCCCCGTGAGCTGTGGATCAAGAAACAGCCCCGCATCCTACCCACGCCCCCGCGCCCCGGAGCGGGAAGCCGGCCGGTACGGCCTCCCGCTCCGAGGACGGCGCCCCGCTACCGCCAGGGCAGCGGCGGCGCCGTACGGGCCGGGGTCTCGGCGAGCCGCTCCAGGGCGAGCCGGACGCCCTCGGCCAGCTGGGGGTCCTCGCCGGCCGCCCAGTGGTGCGGGGCGAACGGCACCTCGACGTCCGGGTCGACGCCGTGGTTCTCCAGGCCCCAGCCGTAGTTCTCCAGCCAGAGCGCGTACTTGGGCTGGGTGACCAGGGTGCCGTCGACCAGCCGGTAGCGGCTGTCGATGCCGATCACCCCGCCCCAGGTGCGGGTGCCGACCACCGGGCCGATGCCGAGCGCCTGGACGGCGGCGTTGACCACGTCGCCGTCCGAGCCGGTGAACTCGTCGGCGAGCGCGACCACCGGACCGCGCGGGGCGTCCGCCGGGTAGGGCACCGGGTGGTCGGTGTCCCGGATGACGTCCCAGCCGATGATCCGGCGGGCCAGCTTCTCGATCACCAGCTGCGAGGTGTGGCCGCCCCGGTTGCCCCGGACGTCGACGACCAGGCCCTCCCTGGCCATCTCGCTGCTCAGGTCGCGGTGCAGCTGGGCCCAGCCGGCCGTCTGCATGTCGGGCAGGTGCAGGTAGCCCAGCCGCCCGCCGGACAGCTCGCGCACCGCGGCCCGCCGCCCGGCCACCCAGTCGTGGTAGCGCAGCGCCTCCTCGTCGGCGAGCGGGACGACCACCGGGTGGCGCCGGTCGGTGCCGTCCTTCCCGGCCACGGTCAGCTCGACCGGCTGGCCCGCCGTGCCGGCCAGCAGCGGGGCCGGGCCGGTGACCGGGTCCACCGGGCGGCCGTTGACGGCCAGCACCGCGTCGCCCGGGCGGACCGCCGCGCCGGGCGCGGCCAGCGGCGAGCGGGCCCTGGGGTCGGAGGACTCCCCGGGCAGGATCCGGGCGATCCGCCACCGCTCGCCGTCCCGGACCAGGTCGGCGCCGAGCAGGCCCTGGCGCCGGGCGGGCTCGGTGTACCGGCCGTAGGGCATCACGTAGGCGTGCGAGGTGCCCAGTTCGCCGTGCACCTCCCAGAGCAGGTCGACCAGTTCGTCGTGCGAGCCGACCCGCTCGACCAGCGGCCGGTAGCGCTCCAGCACCCCGTCCCAGTCGACGCCGGAGAGGTCGGGGCGCCAGAAGTTGTCCCGCATCAGCCGGCCGTTCTCGGCGTACATCTGCCGCCACTCGGCGGCCGGGTCGACGGTCACCCGCAGCCGGGCGAGGTCGACGGTGGTCTCCTCGTCGTCGCCGCCCTTGTGGTCGGCCGGGACGACCCGCAGCTCGCCCTCGTCCAGCACGGCCGCCCGGGTGCCGTCCGCGCTGACCGAGAAGCCGTCCAGGCCGTGCACCAGCTGCTCGACCCGGCGCTTCCTCAGGTCGAAGCGCTCCAGCACCGGGCGGGGCCGGTCGTCGTCCAAGGAGGCGGCCTCGTCGCCGAGTTCGCCCATCAGCGGGGCCCTGGTCCAGAGCACGCCGTCCTTCGCGGCGGCCAGGTCCTCGAAGCGGCCGCCCTCGACCGGGAAGGGGACGATCCGGTCGGCGATGCCGTCCAGGTCCACCCTGGTCACCGGCGCGGCGTCGGCCGCCGCCTCCTCGCCGTCCGCCTTCCGGGCCTTCGGCTCGTCCTCCTCCCCGCCGAGCGGGCGCCCGGCCCGCTGCGGCCCGAACGGGGAGGGCGTGTCGGCGGCCAGCGTGACCAGGTAGGGGCGGCAGCCGTTCGGGAAGGACAGGTCGAAGACGTGCGCGTCGTAGACCGGGTCGAAGTTGCGCACCGACAGGAAGGCCAGGTAGCGCCCGTCCGCGGTGAAGGAGGGCGAGGTGTCCACGAAGCGCGGCTGGGTGACCTCGCCGACCGTCCGGGTGGCCAGGTTGGCCAGCACGATCTGGCGCAGCGAGTGGGGGCCCATCCCGCGCACCGGGCGCGACCAGGCCAGCCAGGCCGAGTCCGGGCTGAAGGCCGGCCCGCCGGCCTCTCCGTCGGCGCTGCGGTCCAGCTCGTGCACGGCACCGTCGGCCAGCGAGACCAGCAGCACCCGGCCGTCGTGCACGCCGAGCGCGGCCTGCTTGCCGTCCGGGGAGACCACCAGCGAGTTGACCCGGCCGAGCTGCCCGGCGGCCAGCCGGCGGCGCTCGGCGCCGTGCAGGTCGGGGGCGAACTCCAGGGCGTCCTCGCCCTCGGCGTCGGACACCCACAGCACGCCCTGGGCGCCGTCCTCGCCCGGCACCACCCGGACCAGCCGCCCGCGCACGCCCGGGGTCTCGTCCAGCACCCGGGCCGGGCCCTCGCGGTGGGTCAGCCAGTGCACGCTGCCGCGCACCACCACGGCGCTGCCCCGGCCGGTGCGGTCGGGGGCGACGGAGTCCAGCCAGTGCGCGGCGGGCACCGGGCGGGGGCGGCGCCCGGCCCGCGGACCGGCGAGGCGGACGTCCAGCCGGCGCGGCTCGGCACCGTCCAGGTCGTCCAGCAGCCAGAGGTCGCCGGCCCGGTGGAGGACCACCCGGGTGCCGTCGGTGGTGGCGCCGCGGGCGTAGAAGCCGTCCGGGTCGGCGGTGTGGCGGCGCAGGTCGGTGCCGTCCGGGCCGCTGGACCACAGCTCGCCGACGCCCTCGTGGTCGGACAGGAAGGCGATCCGGCCGTCCCGCCCGCCCGGCCCGGCCACCCACAGCGGGGAGTCCAGCTGCCCGTCCAGCTCCGCGTGGACGCGGACGAACTCGTCCCGGCCCAGCCACAGCTTGCCGGCCCGCCCGCCCCGGTACCGCTTCCACCAGGCCGGGTCGCGACCGTTGACGCTGCTCAGCAGCACCCGGTCCCCGCCCGGCTCGAAGGCGAGCCCGCCGACCGGCCCGTACGGCAGCCGCTGCGGCTCGCCGCCGTCCAGCGGCACGGCGTGCGCCCAGGTGCGGCGGAAACTGGCCTCGCCCGCGGCGGTGGCGGCGATCGGGCGGCCGTCGGCGGTCCAGCCGAGCACCCGGGTCTGGTGGCTGCCCCAGTGGGTGAGCCGGCGCGACGGGCCGCCGTCCACCGGCACCACGTGCACCTCGGGCGCGCCGTCCCGGGTGGAGGTGAAGGCGAGGTGCCGCCCGTCCGGGGAGAACCTCGGGTGGTGGACCGGCAGGTGGTCCGCCGTCAGCCGCCAGGCCCGGCCGCCGTCCAGCGGGGCGAGCCAGAGGTCGTCCTCGGCGACGAAGGCGACCAGGTCGCCGTGCAGGTGGGGATGGCGCAGGTAGGCGCCCGCCGAGCTGTTCGAGGAGGTGCTCAGGGAGTCCGTCACCCGGCCAGCCTAAGCAGGTGCGCGTACGATCCGCGCCGTTTTTCCCAGACTTCCGGCGCCGCCCGCGGAGGGCTGTTACGCCCTCCCGGGAACCGCCCCGCGGGCCGCCCCGACCGCCTGCACGGCAGCCGTCACGACCAGCGGCCGGTGCGCCCGAGCAGCAGCGCGCCGGCGGCCACCCCGGCGGTCGAGGTGCGCAGCACCGAGGAGCCCAGCCGGTACGGCTTGGCGCCCGCCTCGGCGAAGGCGGCCAGCTCCTCCGGGGAGACCCCGCCCTCGGGGCCGACCACCAGCACGATGTCCCCGCCCTCCGGCAGCCCGGCGTGCGCCAGCGGCTCGGCGCCCTCCTCGTGCAGCACGGCGGCGAACGCGGCCCGCGCCAGCACCGGCGCCAGCTGCCGGGTGGTCATCGGCTCGCGGACCTCGGGGAAGCGCAGCCGGCGGGACTGCTTGCCCGCCTCCCGGGCGGTGGCCCGCCACTTGGCGAGCGCCTTGGCGCCGCGCTCGCCCTTCCACTGGGTGATGCAGCGCGAGGCGGACCACGGGATCACCACGTCCACGCCGACCTCGGTCATCGTCTCCACGGCCAGCTCGCCGCGGTCGCCCTTGGGCAGCGCCTGGACGACCACGATCCGCGGCGCGGGCTCCGGCTCCCGGCGCACGGCGGCGACCGTCACGTCGATCGCGTCCTTGCCGAGCACCTCGGCGACCGTGCCGTCCACCCCGAGTCCCAGCCCGTCGGCCAGGGTGACCGCCTCGCCCGGCTCCAGCCGCTTCACCGCGGCCGCGTGCCGCCCCTCCGGGCCGTCCAGGCGCACCACGGCCCCGGGCACGGCGGCGGCGATCCGCTCGGTCTCGACGACGAAGACGGGCGCGGTCATGACGGGGGAACCTCCAGGAGTGGGACGGGAACACGGAAGGGGTGCCGGGATCCCCCGGCACCCCTCCGCGGACGACTACCGGCCGTTGAAGGCGTCCTTCAGGCGGGAGAACAGGCCCTGCTGGCCCGGCGCGAACTGGCCGGACGGCTGTTCCTCGCCGCGCAGCACCGCGAGGCGGCGCAGCAGCTCCTCCTGCTCGGCGTCGAGCTTGGTGGGCGTCTTCACCTCGACGTGCACTATCAGGTCGCCCCGGCCGCCGCCGCGCAGGTGGGTGATGCCCCGGCCGTGCAGCGGGATCGACTGGCCGGACTGGGTGCCGGGCCGGATGTCGACCTCCTCCAGGCCGTCCAGGGTCTGCAGCGGCACCCGGGTGCCGAGCGAGGCCGCCGTCATCGGGATGGTGACGGTGCAGTGCAGGTCGTCCCCGCGCCGCTGGAAGATGGTGTGGGTGGTCTCGGCGATCTCGACGTACAGGTCGCCGGCCGGGCCGCCGCCGGGGCCGACCTCGCCCTCGCCGGCCAGCTGGATCCGGGTGCCGTTGTCGACGCCGGCCGGGATCTTGACGGTCAGGGTGCGGCGGGCGCGCACGCGGCCGTCGCCGGCGCACTCCGGGCACGGGGTCGGCACGACGGTGCCGAAGCCCTGGCACTGCGGGCAGGGGCGGGAGGTCATGACCTGGCCCAGGAAGGACCGGGTGACCTGGGAGACCTCGCCCTTGCCGCGACACATGTCACAGGTCTGCGCCGAGGTGCCGGGGGCCGCGCCCTCGCCGCTGCAGGTGGTGCAGGTGACGGCGGTGTCGACCTGGAGTTCCTTGGTGGTGCCGAACGCGGCCTCCTCCAGGGTGATCTCCAGCCGGATCATGGCGTCCTGGCCGCGGCGGGTGCGCGAGCGCGGGCCGCGCTGGCCGGCCGCGGCGCCGAAGAAGGCGTCCATGATGTCGGAGAAGCCGAAGCCCGCCGCGCCGGCGCCGAAGCCGCCGGCACCGCCGCCGCCCGGGGACAGCGGGTCCCCGCCGAGGTCGTAGACCTGACGCTTCTGCGGGTCGGAGAGCACCTCGTAGGCGGCGTTGATCTCCTTGAACCGCTCCTGCGTCTTCGGGTCCGGGTTGACGTCCGGGTGCAGTTCGCGTGCCAGGCGCCGGAACGCCTTCTTGATCTCGTCCTGCCCCGCATCCCGTCGGACGCCGAGTACCGCGTAGTAGTCCGTGGCCACCAAATGCTCCGCTTGTTCCGCCTGTAGTAGTGCTGCGACTGGACGCCACCGTTAAAAATTCTAACGGTGGCCCTTGCTAGGACTCGGCCAGGATCTGGCCCACGTACCGTGCCACCGCTCGCACCGCCCCCATTGTGCCGGGGTAGTCCATCCGGGTCGGACCGATCACACCCAGTTTCGCCACGCTCTCGTCGCCCGAACCGTAGCCGACCGAAACGATCGAGGTGGAATTCAGCCCTTCATAGGCGTTCTCCCGCCCGATCCGGACCGTCATCGCGGCGTCCGCGGTCTCACCCAGGAGGCGGAGCAGGATGACCTGCTCCTCCAGGGCCTCCAGCACCGGCTGGATGGTGAGCGGGAAGTCGTGCCCGAAGCGGGTCAGGTTGGCCGTGCCGGCCAGCATGATCCGCTCCTCGTTCTGCTCGGCGAGCGTCTCGAACAGGGTCGCCAGGACCGTGCTGACCGTCGGCCGGTCGGCCTGCTCGAACAGCGCCGGCAGTTCCTCCAGCAGCCCCGGGACCTCCGGGAGGCGCCGGCCGGCGGCTCTCGCGTTGATCCGGGCCCGCAGGTCCGCCAGCACCGTCTCGCCGACCGAGCCCGGGCAGTCGACCATCCGCTGCTCGACCCGGCCGGTGTTGGTGATCAGTACCAGCATCACCTTGGCCGGGGCCAGCGCCACCAGCTCGATGTGCCGGACGGTGGAGCGCGTCAGCGAGGGGTACTGCACCACCGCGACCTGCCGGGTCAGCTGGGCGAGCAGCCGCACGGTGCGGGCGACCACGTCGTCCAGGTCGACCGCGCCGTCCAGGAAGTGCCGGATGGCCCGGCGCTCGGGGGCGCTCATCGGCTTGATCTCGGCGAGCTTGTCGACGAAGAGGCGGTACCCCTTGTCGGTCGGGATGCGGCCGGCGCTGGTGTGCGGCTGGTGGATGTAGCCCTCCTCCTCCAGCGCCGCCATGTCGTTGCGGACGGTCGCCGGCGAGACCCCGAGGTTGTGCCGTTCCACCAGGGCCTTGGAGCCGACCGGCTCCTCGGTGCCCACGTAGTCCTGCACGATCGCGCGGAGTACGGCGAGCTTGCGTTCGTCCAGCTGGCGGACCTCACCGGCCATGGGGCACGCACCTCCGTCTTCGCACGTTGTCCGACTGTGTCCCTCACTGCTGCGGGCCGCTCCGGGAGGCCCCCGGTCTTGGCACTCTGAACGTACGAGTGCCAGAACCGTACCTGCCAGTGTAAGGCCCGGGTCCTACGGCAGGAACGGCCCGAGGGGCGTGATCCTCCCCGCAGTTCCGGACACGGCCCGCGGGGCCCCGGCGGTTCGATCCTCCCGGCACCGGGGTGGTGCCGGGAGGCCGTCCGGGTGGCAGCATCGAAAGCGACGGCGAACGGAGGAGCAAGCGATGTCGAGCTCGGGCCAGCACACCCGTTTCGCGCCCGACCGCGGCCTGACCGGCCGCATGGTCGCGACGATGTTCGTGATCGGGTTGCTGTACGTCGGTTTCACCGGCCTGCTGATCGCGCTGCTGCGCGGCGCCTGGCCACTGATCGTCCTGATCTCCGGCGGGCTGTTCGTGGCCCAGTTCTGGTTCAGCGACAAGATCACCGAACGGGCGATGGGTGCCCGCCAGGTGTCCCCGGAACAGTTCCCCCAACTCCACGGCACCGTCGACCGGCTCTGCGCCCTGGCCGACATGCCCAAACCGCGGGTGGCGGTCGCCGACAACGACATGCCGAACGCCTTCGCCACCGGCCGCAACCCGCAGAACGCGGTGATCTGCGTGACCACCGGGCTGCTGCGCCGGCTGGAACCGGAGGAGCTGGAGGGAGTCCTCGCGCACGAGCTGTCGCACGTCGCCCACCGGGACGTCGCGGTGATGACGATCGCCGGGTTCCTCGGCGTCCTCGCCGGGGCGATGACCCGGATCGCCGTGTACGGCGGGTTCATGGGCGGCGGGCGCAACAACAACGACCAGAACGCCGCCATCCTGGCGCTGATCATCCCGCTGGTGTCGATCGTCGTCTACGCGATCAGCTTCCTGCTCACCCGGCTGCTCTCCCGCTACCGCGAACTGGCCGCCGACCGGGCCGCCGCCCAGCTCACCGGCCGGCCCAGCGCCCTGGCCTCGGCGCTCACCAAGGTGACCGGGCAGATCGCGGCCATCCCCAGCAAGGACCTGCGCCAGGCGCAGCCGTACAACGCCTTCTACTTCGCCCCCGCGCTGAGCGCCCGGGAGGCCGCCTCGCAGCTGTTCTCCACCCACCCCAGCCTGGAGAAGCGGCTGGAGCAGCTGGCGAGGATCTCCGAGCAGCTCGGCCACTGAACCCGCCGAGCCCCTGACGCGAAAGGACCGCCGTGGGAATCCTGGACACCCTGTTCGGCCGCACCAAGCCCGTCAAGCCCGACCTCGACCAGCTGTTCGGCGTGCCGTCCGCCGCGCTCACCCTGGAGGCCGGGGCCGGGTTCACCCCCACCGGGCTCGGCTCGGTCTGCTTCGCGGCCGTCGAGGGCGCGGCCTTCGTCCAGGTCGAGCAGCAGGTCCGGGCCCTGCTGGACGCCGACACCGAGCGCGGCGGCGTCCCGGTGGAGGCCTCCAAGGACGACTACGGCTACTCCTGGCTGCTCGCCCGGCACCGGCCCGACGAACTGCCGGAGCTGGTCAACGACCTGCACGCGGTCAACAGCGAGCTGGAGGCGAACGGCTTCGGGCCGCAGCTGCTCTGCTCGCTGGTCGCCTTCCGCGATCCGCAGGGGCGGTCGCTGGCCCTGGTCTACCTCTACAAGCGCGGGACGTTCTATCCCTTCGCCCCGATGACCGGCGGCGGGGAGAAGCGCAACAGCCCGCTGGAGCTGCAGGTCAACGCGATGCTGGGGAACGACCTGCGGCTGGAGAAGGACCTGAGCCGCTGGTTCCCGGTCTGGGGCGCGCCGGGCCTCTGACACACCGTCCGCCGTCCCTATGATCACCCGTATGCGCAGCCGCCAGTACGGACCCGACCTGACCCCGCCGTGGAAGAAACAGCGGCCCGCCCCGGAGGTGCCCGCCGAGCGGGACCTGGTGGTCGAGGAGGCGGCGACCGGCTTCTGCGGGGCGGTGGTGCGCTGCGAGAAGACCGCCGAGGGGTTCACCGTCACCCTGGAGGACCGGTTCGGCAAGCACCGGGTGTTCCCGCTGGTGCCGCGCGGCTTCCTGCTGGAGGGCCGGGCCGTCACCCTGGTCCGCCCGGCCGGCCCGGCTCCCGCCCGGACGCCGGGCCGCACCGCCTCCGGCTCCGTCGCCGTCCCGAACGCCCGCGCCCGGGTCGCCCGCGAGTCCCGGATCTACGTCGAGGGCCGGCACGACGCCGAGCTGGTCGAGCGGGTCTGGGGCGACGACCTGCGGATCGAGGGCGTCGTCGTCGAGTACCTGCGCGGCATCGACGACCTGCCCGCGATCGTCGCCGACTTCGCGCCCGGCCCCGGCCGCCGCCTCGGCGTCCTGGTCGACCACCTGCTGCCGGGGACGAAGGAGCACCGCATCGCCGCCCGGGTCACCGGCGACTCGGTGCTGGTCGTCGGCCACCCCTACATCGACATCTGGCAGGCCGTGAAGCCCTCCAGCGTGGGCATCCCCGGCTGGCCCGCCGTCCCGCGGGGCGAGGACTGGAAGGAGGGCACCTGCCGCCGCCTCGGCTGGCCGGTGGACACCCCGGCGGCCTGGAAGCACATCCTGTCGAAGGTGGACAGCTACAAGGACCTGGAGCCCGAACTGCTGGGCCGGGTGGAGGAACTGATCGACTTTACGGCCCTGCCGGGTCAGGAGTAGGTCCGGAACTCCGAGGTGTCCAACGTGATGTCGAGCAGATCCAGCGGAATCGACTCGCCGAACTTCGCGGTCCGCTCGACCGCGTAGTCCGGCAGCCCGGAGGCCGCCGCTCGACTCGGCTCGGTGAGCAGCACACAGACACCCTTGATCGGGTCGACAATCAGATATGCGGGAATCTGGCCCTCTGCATAGAGCTCCCGTTTGGTCCGGTAGTCGCGAAGCACGCTGGTCTTCGAAACCACCTCGACCGCCAGGGTGACCGCAAGCGCGGGCAACAGCCGACCGCTCTCCTCCGCAGCCCCCCGCTCAAACACGACCAGGTCCGGCTGCGGCTCACTGGCCTCGCGGGGAAAGGCCACATCCTGCGTGGTCAGTGCATTCCACCGGGTGTACGGCGTCTGGTGCTGGATGGCCCGGATGATGAGGTTGTGGACCATGTCCGGCCCGGCCATCATCACGATTTCCCCCCTGATGAGCTCGGCTTTGAAGCCTTCGGGGACCTCCAGATTCTCGAAGATCCCCGTCACCCGGTCATCAATGGCGGTCATTGCGCGCTCCCTACGACGGCTGACACCACGTTAACGACACTCAGTCCACCAAGTCACGAACAACCGCGTCCGCCAGGAGGCGGCCCTGGAGGGTCAGTGCGGCGCGGCCCTGCTCGTAGGGCCCGGCGGCGAGGAGGCCGTCGGCGAGGTGCCGGTCCGCCGCCTTGCGGCCGGTGTCGGTGAGCAGGTCCAGGGGGATGCCGTCGACCAGGCGCAGCTCCAGGAGGATCCGCTCGACGCGGCGGTCCTCCTCGGCCAGCACCTCGCGGGCCAGCGCCGGGGTGCGCTGCTCGGCGAGGGCCTGCGCGTAGGCGGCGGGGTGCTTGGCGTTCCACCAGCGGACGCCGCCGACGTGGCTGTGGGCGCCGGGGCCCGCGCCCCACCAGTCGGCGCCGGTCCAGTACAGCTCGTTGTGGCGGCAGCGGCCCTCGGGGGCGGTGGCCCAGTTGGAGACCTCGTACCAGGAGTAGCCGGCGGCGGCGAGCGCCTCCTCGGCGATCAGGTAGCGGTCGGCGTGCACGTCGTCGTCGATCATCGGCAGTTCGCCGCGCTTGACCCGGGCGGCGAGCCGGGTGCCCTCCTCGACGATCAGCGAGTACGCGGAGACGTGGTCGGGCCCGGCGCCGATGGCGGCGTCCAGGGAGGCCCGCCAGTCGTCGTCGGACTCGCCGGGGGTGCCGTAGATGAGGTCGAGGTTGACGTGCTCGAAGCCGGCCGCGCGGGCCTCGGCCACGCAGGCCTCGGGGCGGCCCGGGGTGTGGTGGCGGTCGAGCAGCTTCAGGACGTGCGGGCGGGCGCTCTGCATGCCGAAGGAGAGCCGGTTGTAGCCGCCCTCGCGCAGTTCGGCCAGGTACGCCGGGTCGACCGACTCCGGGTTGGCCTCGGTGGTGACCTCGGCGTCCTCGGCGAGCCCGAACTCCTCGCGGATCGCGGCGAGCATCTTCACCAGGTCGCGGGCGGGCAGCAGGGTCGGGGTGCCGCCGCCGAGGAAGACGGTCCGCACCGGGAGGTCCGTGTCCCCCAGCACCTTCCGGGCGAGGCGGATCTCGGCGACCACGTTGTCCGCGTACGTGTCCTGCGAGGCGACCGCCCCGGAGGAGCGCAGCTCGGTGGCGGTGTAGGTGTTGAAGTCGCAGTAGCCGCAGCGGCTGGCGCAGTACGGCACGTGCAGGTAGAAGCCGAACGGCCGGTCGCCCAGCCCGTCGAGGGCGTGCGCGGGCAGGGAACCGTCGGACGGCACCGGATCGCCGTCGGGGAGTGCGGAGGGCATGAGCCCATTGTCCCGTACGGCGCACCCGTTCGGGTGAGCCGTACGGGGCGGGACGGCTCAGGCCTCGTTGGCGCCCGCGTACATGGCCGCCACGGCGTCCGCGTAGGTCCGCTCGACCACCGGCCGCTTGATCTTCAGGCTCGGGGTGAGCTCGCCGTGCTCGATGTCCAGGTCGCGCGGCAGCAGGTGGAACTTCTTGATCGTCTGCCAGCGCTGGAGGTCGGCGTTGACCCGCTTGACGAAGCCCTCGATCAGCTGGTGCACGGCCGGCTCGGCGGCCAGTTCGGCGTAGCTCCTGCCGGCCAGGCCGCGCTCGGCGGCCCACGGCAGGAGGACCGCCTCGTCCAGGCCGATCAGCGCGGTGCAGAAGTTGCGGCCGTTGCCGATCACGAGGATGTTGCTGACGAACGGGCAGACCGCCTTGAACTTGCCCTCGACCTCGCTGGGCGCCACGTACTTGCCGCCGGAGGTCTTGAACAGGTCCTTCTTGCGGTCGGTGATCCGCAGGAAGCCGTCCGGGGTGAGCTCGCCGATGTCCTCGGTGTGGAACCAGCCGTCCGGCTCCAGCACCTCGGCGGTCTTCTCCGGCAGGTTGTGGTAGCCGCGCATGACGCCCGGGCCGCGCAGCAGGATCTCGCCGTCCTCGGCGATCCGCACCTCGGTGCCGGGCAGCGGGCGGCCCACCGTGCCGATCCGCACGTCCTCCGCGCGGTTGACGCAGGAGCCGGCGCTGGTCTCGCTCAGGCCGTAGCCCTCCAGGATCGGCACCCCGGCGCCGATGAAGAAGTAGCCGATCTCCGGGGCGAGCGCGGCGCTGCCGGAGACCGCACCGCGCAGCCGGCCGCCGAAGGCCGCCCGGATCTTCGCGTACACCAGCTTGTCGGCGAGCGCGTGCTGCGCCCGCAGGCCCAGCGGGGCCGTCTCGGTGCCGGTGGCCACCCGGCTCTCCTGGACCGCCCGGGCGTGCTCGCGGGCGACCTTGGCCGCCCACAGGAAGATCTTGTACTTGGCGCCGCCCTCGGCCCGGGCCTTGCCCGCGATGCCGTTGTAGACCTTCTCGAAGATGCGCGGGGCCGAGGCCATGATGGTCGGCCGGATCACCGGCAGGTTGTGGATGATCCGGTCCACCCGGCCGTCCACCGCCATCACGTGCCCGGTGGCGATCTGCCCGGAGATCAGCGTCTTGCCGAACACGTGCGACAGCGGCAGCCACATGAACTGCACGTCGTCGGGGCCCAGCAGTCCGCTGGCCTCCTGCGCCCGGCCCTCGTACGCCCAGCAGTCGTGCACCAGGCGCACGCCCTTGGGGCGGCCGGTGGTGCCGGAGGTGTAGATGAGGGTGGCCAGCTGCTCCTTGTCGAGCCCGTCGACGGCCTTCTCCACCGCGTCCGGGTGCTCCGCCAGGTACCGGGCGCCGCGCTCCTCCAGCTCCGCGAGGGTGAGCAGCTCCAGGCCGGCGCTCTCGGGGGCCTCGGCGGGCGCGTCGAAGAGGATCACGGTGCGCAGCTCGGGCAGCTGGTCGAGCTGCTCGACGGCCTTGGCCAGCTGGGCCGCGTTCTCGGCGAACAACGCCCGGGAACCGGAGTCGGAGAGGATGAACGCCGTCTCGTCCGCGTTGGTGCTCGGGTAGACGGTGGTGATCGCGGCGCCCGCGCACATGGCGCCGAGGTCGGCGACGATCCATTCCAGCCGGGTCGAGGAGGCCAGGGCCACCCGGTCCTCGGGGTGGATGCCGAGTGCCATCAGGCCGGCGGCCACGGCCTTGACCCGGGTCGCGGTCTGCGCCCAGGTGAGCGAGCGCCACTGCTCGGCGCCGGGCGCGCCGTCGGCGGCCTGCTCGTCCACGGGCGAGGGGTAGCGGTAGGCCTCGGCGTTCGGGGTCAGGGCGACCCGCTCCAGGAACAGGTGGGCGACGGAGGCCGGACGCCCGGCGACGAGGTCGGACCTGCCGGAGCCGATCAGGGACTGCGCGGAACTCAACGAGGACCTCCGGGGGCGGGTGGCCGTCTGGATTGTCGCGGCGTCCGTGGGGGCGGTCGCCGGGCCCCGGTTCACCTGAACGGTACCGGTCAGTAACAAAGGGGCAATCAGCAGCCTAGGGGGAAACCGGTCATTCCGTAAGAGGGCAGCGCCCGACGGCACGCCCCCGCGCCACCGGTGCCGGACCCGTCCGTTCGGCAAAGGCCCGGCAAACCTCCGGCTCCCGCACGCCGAATGACCTGTACGACGCTACAGAACACGGAGAATTGGGGTGCGAACCCGACCGGCGACGACAAGAGTGTGCTAGTGCTGATCAGATTGCTGAGGGCGTACCTGCGCCCGTACTCCCGACCGATCACCCTGCTGGTACTGCTCCAGCTGGTGTCCACCCTCGCGGCGCTCTACCTGCCGACGCTCAACGCCGACATCATCGACGACGGCGTGGTCAAGGGCGACACCGGCTACATCCTGCGCGTCGGCGGGGTGATGATCGCCGTCACCGTCCTCCAGGCCCTGTGCTCGGTCGGCGCCGTCTTCATCGGCGCGCGCACCGCCATGGCCTTCGGCCGGGACGTCCGCGCCGCCGTCTTCGACCGGGTGCAGAGCTTCTCCGCCCGCGAGGTCGGCCAGTTCGGCGCCCCTTCGCTGATCACCCGGACCACCAACGACGTCCAGCAGGTCCAGATGCTCGCCCTGATGAGCTTCACGCTCATGGTCGCCGCGCCGATCATGTGCGTCGGCGGCATCATCATGGCGCTCAACCAGGACGTCCCGCTCTCCGGCCTGCTGCTCGCCGTCATCCCCGCGCTCGGCGTCGTCGTGGTCCTCCTGGTCCGCGCGCTGCGCCCCCGGTTCCGCAGCATGCAGGAACGGATCGACACCGTGAACCGGGTCCTGCGCGAGCAGATCACCGGCATCCGGGTCATCCGCGCCTTCGTCAAGGACGACCAGGAGCAGGCCCGCTTCGCCGACGCCAACGAGGACCTCACCCAGGTCGCCCGCCAGGTCGGCCGGCTGATGTCCATCATGTTCCCCGCCGTCATGCTGGTGGTGAACGTCTCCAGCGTCGCCGTGCTCTGGTTCGGCGCCCACCGCATCGACAGCGGCGCCATGGAGATCGGCGCGCTCACCGCGTTCCTCTCCTACCTGATGCAGATCCTGATGAGCGTCATGATGGCCACCTTCATGTTCATGATGGTGCCGCGCGCCGAGGTCTGCGCCGAGCGCATCGAGGAGGTCCTCGGCACCCACAGCAGCGTCGTCCCGCCCACCGACCCCGTCCGGAAGGTGCTGCGCCGCGGCAACCTGGAACTGCGCGACGTCGACTTCCGCTACCCCGGCGCCGAGGCCTCGGTGCTGCGCGCCATCGACCTCACCGCCCGCCCCGGCGAGACCACCGCGATCATCGGCTCCACCGGCAGCGGCAAGTCCACCCTGCTCGGCCTCGTCCCCCGGCTCTTCGACGCCACCTCCGGCCAGGTCCTGCTCGACGGCGTCGACGTCCGCGAACTCGCCCCCGCCGCGCTCGCCGAGAACGTCGGCATCGTCCCGCAGAAGCCCTACCTCTTCTCCGGCACCATCGCCAGCAACCTCCGCTACGGCCGGCCCGACGCCACCGACGAGGAGCTCTGGCACGCCCTGGAGATCGCCCAGGCCAAGGAGTTCGTCGAGAAGCTGCCCGAAGGCCTCGACGCCCCCATCGCCCAGGGCGGCGGCAACGTCTCCGGCGGCCAGCGCCAACGCCTGGCCATCGCCCGGACCCTGGTCCGCCGGCCATCCGTCTACCTCTTCGACGACTCCTTCTCCGCGCTCGACTACGCCACCGACGCCAAGCTCCGCAAGGCCCTCGCCCGCGAGACCTCCGACGCCACCGTCCTGATCGTCGCCCAGCGCGTGTCCACCATCCGCGACGCCGACCGGATCGTCGTCCTCGACGAGGGCGCCGTCGTCGGCACCGGAACCCACCACGAGCTGATGGCCGACAACCCGACGTACCGGGAGATCGTGCTCTCCCAGCTCACCGAGCAGGAGGCGGCGTGACCACGCCCGGAAAGCCCGACCTGGACAAGGGGCAGGCCCCCGGCGGCGCCCCCACGGACACCCTGAAGAAGAACGCCCCGCCGAAGGACACCCCGCCGAAGGACGCCGGACTGCCCAGCGACTCCCAGGCCGCCGCCGCCCGCCGCGGCCCCGCCGGCCCCGGCCGCTTCATGGGCGGCCAGGGCACCGAGAAGTCCATGGACTTCAAGGGCTCCGGCAAGCGCGTCCTCGGCCTGCTGCGCCCCGAACGCAACACCCTGATCGGCGTCCTGATCCTCGGCGTCATCGGCATCGGCTGCGCCGTCATCGGCCCCAAGATCCTCGGCGACGCCACCGACCTGATCTTCGCCGGCGTCGTCGGCGCCCGCTTCCAGGCCGGCACCTCCAAGGAACAGGTCGTCGACGGGCTGCGCGCCCACGGCGAGGGCGGCGTCGCCGACCTGCTCTCCTCCGTCGACTTCACCCCCGGCCAGGGCATGGACTTCGGCGCCATCGGCACCGTCCTGCTCTGGGTCCTCGGCATCTACGTCGCCTCCGCCGTCTTCGGGATCTTCCAGGGCCGGCTGGCCACCCGGGCCATCCAGGCCGCCGGCTACCGGCTGCGCCAGGACGTCGAGGCCAAGCTCTCCCGGCTGCCGCTCAGCTACTTCGACAAGCAGCCGCGCGGCGAGGTGCTCAGCCGGGTCACCAACGACATCGACAACATCGGCCAGTCCATGCAGCAGACCCTCGGACAGGTCGTCAACTCGCTGCTCACCGTGGTCGGCGTGCTCGCGATGATGTTCTGGATCTCCCCGCTGCTCGCCGTGATCGCACTGGTCTCGGTGCCCGCCTCGGTGGTCGTCGCCACCAAGGTCGGCAAGCGGGCCCAGCCGCAGTTCGTCCAGCAGTGGAAGTCCACCGGCCAGCTCAACGCCCACATCGAGGAGATGTACACCGGCCACACCCTGGTCAAGGTGTTCGGGCGCCAGCAGGAGTCCGCGGAGACCTTCCGCGAGCACAACGACGCGCTCTACCAGGCCAGCTACAAGGCCCAGTTCATCTCCGGCACCATCCAGCCCGCGATGATGCTGATCGGCAACCTCCAGTACGTGCTGGTCGCCGTCGTCGGCGGCCTGCGGGTGGCCAGCGGCTCGCTGTCCATCGGCGACGTCCAGGCGTTCATCCAGTACTCGCGGCAGTTCAGCCAGCCGCTCACCCAGGTCGCCAGCATGGCCAACCTGGTGCAGTCCGGCGTCGCCTCCGCCGAGCGCGTCTTCGAGCTGCTGGACGCGCCCGAGCAGAGCCCCGAACCGGCCATGCCCGAACGGCCCGACGTACTGCACGGCCGGGTCGCCTTCCAGGACGTGGCCTTCCGCTACGACCCCGAGAAGCCGCTCATCGAGGACCTCTCGCTCAAGGTCGAACCCGGGCAGACCGTCGCCATCGTCGGCCCCACCGGCGCCGGCAAGACCACCCTGGTCAACCTGCTGATGCGGTTCTACGAGGTCAGCTCCGGACGGATCACCCTCGACGGCGTGGACATCGCCGCGATGTCCCGCGAGGAACTGCGCTCCGGCATCGGCATGGTGCTCCAGGACACCTGGCTGTTCGGCGGCACCATCGCCGACAACATCGCCTACGGCGCCGAGTCGGCCACCCGCGAGCAGGTCGTCGAGGCCGCCAGGGCCGCCCACGTCGACCGCTTCGTGCGCACCCTGCCGGACGGCTACGACACCGTCATCGACGACGAGGGCACCAACGTCAGCACCGGCGAGAAGCAGCTGATCACCATCGCCCGGGCGTTCCTCGCCCAGCCGTCCATCCTGGTCCTGGACGAGGCGACCAGCTCCGTCGACACCCGCACCGAGGTGCTGATCCAGCGGGCCATGGCCCGGCTGCGCACCGGCCGCACCAGCTTCGTGATCGCCCACCGGCTCTCCACCATCCGGGACGCCGACGTGATCCTGGTGATGGAGAACGGCTCGATCGTCGAGCAGGGCTCGCACGACGAGCTGATCGCCGCCGACGGCGCCTACGCCCGGCTCTACCAGGCACAGTTCGCCGAGGCCGCGGTCGAGATGGACTGACGTCCGGCCGACCGGAGGGCCGGGGCGGGGACTTCCCGCCCCGGCCCTTCGCTTCGCGGACACCGCGCGCTACGTTGGGCCCGTGATCGACGACCAGGCCCCGGACCGCCCGGACACCCCTGCCGCGCCCGGCACCCCCGGAACCCCCGCTGCCTCCGGGACCCCCGCTGCCTCCGGAACCCCGCGGACGCCGGACGCCTTCGAGGCGAACCGCCGCTACCTGGGCTCGGTCGCCTACCGGCTGCTCGGCTCGTTCACCGACGCCGAGGACGTCCTCCAGGACGCCTGGCTGCGCTGGCGGGCCGCCGACCGCTCCGCCGTCGCCGACCCGCGCGCCTTCCTCACCACCGTCGTCACCCGGCTCTGCTACGACCAGCTGGGCTCCGCCCGGGCCCGCCGCGAGGCCTACTACGGCGAGTGGCTGCCCGAGCCCGCCGTCACCTACGCCGCCGGCCCCGACTCCCCCGCCGAACTGGCCGAACGCGGCGAGTCCGTCTCGCTCGCCCTGCTGGCCGTACTGGAACAGCTCACCCCCGCCGAACGGGCCGCCTTCGTACTGCACGACGTCTTCGCGGTCGGCTTCGAGGAGATCGCCGCCTCCCTGGAACGCACCCCCGACGCCGCCCGCCAGCTCGCCTCCCGGGCCCGCCGCCGGGTCCGCGACGGCAACCACGCACAGGACGCCGCCCGGCGCACCGGCGGGACCGACCGGGCCGAGCACCGCCAGGCCGTCGAGGCCTTCGCCGCCGCCAGCACCCGCGGCGACATCCTCGCCCTGATGGAGGTCCTCGACCCCGACGTGGTCTGGCACTCCGACGGCGGCGGCATCGTCCGCGCCGGAGTCCGCCCGATCCACGGCGCCGACCGGGTGGCCCGGATGGTGGCCGGCCTGGTCGCCAAGTGGTTCACCCCCGACACCGCCACCACCACCGCGGTGGTCAACGGCGAACCCGGACTGGTCTGGTACGACCGGGCCACCGGCACGGTCGGCGGCGTCCTCGCCTTCACCGTGGCCGACGGGCGGATCACCGAGGCGCACGTCGTGGTCAACCCCGAGAAGCTCGCCCGGGTCCCCGCCGTGGAGCTGTGACACGGGTCACCGTCACACCCCGGCCGGCCGCGTCGTCCCCTTCCCGAACAGCGCTCCACCGGAGCGCCCTCGCGAGGAGGCGGACGAGATGAGCAGCAGCACCACCGGGCAACGGATCGTCGTACTGGGCGCCGGGTACGCCGGGCTCACCGCGGCCAAGGGCGCCGGCCGGCACCACGACGTCACCCTGGTCGCCCCCGAGGAGCGGATCCTGCACCGCATCCGCCAGCACGAGACCGCGGCCGGCCGCGGCCGCGACTGGCCCACCATCGGCGAGCTCACCCGCGGCGGCCGGATCACCCACCGCCGGGCCCGGGCCGTCGGACTCGACCCGGCCGCGCGCGAGGTCCGGCTCGACGACGGCACCACCCTCGGGTACGACACCCTGGTCCACGCCCTCGGCAGCCGCACCGCCTGGCACGCCGTCCCCGGCGCCGAACAGCTCGCCTACCCGGCGGAACGCGCCGCCGAACTGCGCCGCCGGATCGACACGGCCGACCGGCCCGGCACCCTGGCCGTGGTCGGCGGCGGCGCCACCGGCATCGAGCTGGCCACCGAACTCGCCGAGGCCCACCCCTCCTGGCAGGTGCGGATCGTCGCCTCCGGCCTGGTCGGCGGCGTCTACTCGGCCAAGGGCCGGGCCCACGTCCGGCGCGTCCTCGCCCGGCTCGGCGCGAGCGTCCACGAGAACACCACCGTCACCGAGGTCACCCCGGACGGGCTGCGCACCACCGCCGGCCCGATCGAGGCCGACCTCGTCGTCTGGGCCGCCTCGCTGGAGCCGCACCCGCTGGCCGCCGAGGCCGGACTGGCCGTGGACGGGCGCGGCCGGGCCGTGGTGGACGACCACCTGCGGTCGGTCTCCCACCCTGACGTCCATGTGATCGGCGACGCCGCCGCGGTCACCGTCCCCGGCATCGGCACCCTGCGGATGGGCTGCGCCACCGCCCTGCCGCAGGGCCAGTACCTCGGCAGGCTGCTGGACGGGCGCACCGAGGGGCCGTTCTCGTTCCGGTACCAGGTGCAGTGCGTGAGCCTCGGCCGGCGGGACGGGCTGCTCCAGGTGGTCCGCCCGGACGACTCGATGCGGCCCACCGTGTTCACCGGCACCGCGGGGCGGCTGGCGAAGGCGGCGATCGTCGCCGTGGTCCTCAACAGCCTGAAGTAAGCCAGCCGTCCCCGCCGGCCGCTGCAGGAAGCGCCGGACGCGCCGGGGGCGGGGGCGAGGGGCGGGGGCTCCGGAAACGCCGGAAGGGCCCGGGCGGGTGCCCGGGCCCTTCCGGCGTTTGTCGCCGCCGTGCCGCTACTTCTTGTCCTTCGGCGTCTCGGCGTCGGTGGACAGCGCGGCGATGAAGGCCTCCTGCGGGACCTCCACGCTGCCGACCATCTTCATCCGCTTCTTGCCTTCCTTCTGCTTCTCCAGCAGCTTCCGCTTGCGGGAGATGTCACCGCCGTAGCACTTGGCGAGGACGTCCTTGCGGATCGCGCGGACCGTCTCACGGGCGATCACCCGGGAGCCGATGGCCGCCTGGATCGGCACCTCGAACTGCTGGCGGGGGATGAGCTTCTGGAGCTTGCCCGCCATCATCACGCCGTAGCTGTAGGCCTTGTCCTTGTGCACGATCGCGGAGAACGCGTCCACCGGGTCGCCGTGCAGCAGGATGTCGACCTTCACCAGCTGGGCGGCCTGCTCGCCGATGGGCTCGTAGTCCAGCGAGGCGTAGCCGCGGGTCTTGGACTTCAGCTGGTCGAAGAAGTCGAAGACGATCTCCGCGAGCGGCAGGGTGTAGCGCAGCTCGACGCGGTCCTCGGAGAGGTAGTCCATGCCCTGGAGGTTGCCGCGGCGGGACTGGCAGAGCTCCATGATCGCGCCGACGAACTCGTTGGGCGCCAGGATGGTGCCGCGCACGACCGGCTCGAACACCTCGGAGATCTTGCCGGTCGGGAACTCGCTCGGGTTGGTGACGGTGTGCTCGGTGCCGTCCTCCATCACCACCCGGTAGACCACGTTCGGGGCGGTGGAGATCAGGTCGAGGTTGAACTCGCGCTCCAGGCGCTCCCGGATGATCTCCAGGTGCAGCAGGCCGAGGAAGCCGCAGCGGTAGCCGAAGCCGAGCGCGACCGAGGTCTCCGGCTCGTACACCAGCGCGGCGTCGTTGAGGCGCAGCTTGTCCAGGGCGTCGCGCAGCAGCGGGTAGTCCGAGCCGTCCAACGGGTACAGGCCGGAGAACACCATCGGGCGCGGGTCCTTGTAGCCGCCGAGCGGCTCGGTGGCGCCCTTGTGCATCGAGGTGATCGTGTCACCGACCTTGGACTGCCGGACGTCCTTCACACCGGTGATGATGTAGCCCACCTCGCCGACGCCGAGGCCGTCCGCGACCTTCGGCTCGGGCGAGATGACGCCGATCTCCAGCAGCTCGTGGGTGGCGCCGGTGGACATCATCGCGATGCGCTCGCGCTTGGTGAGCTGGCCGTCCACGACACGGACGTAGGTGACCACGCCGCGGTAGGAGTCGTACACCGAGTCGAAGATCATCGCGCGGGCCGGGGCGTCCTTGACGCCGACCGGGGCCGGGACGGTGTTGACGATGTGGTCCAGCAGGTCCTCGACGCCCAGGCCGGTCTTGGCGCTGACCTGGAGCACGTCGGACGGGTCGCAGCCGATGATGTGGGCGATCTCGGCGGCGTACTTCTCCGGCTGGGCGGCCGGGAGGTCGATCTTGTTGAGGACCGGGACGATCGTGAGGTCGTTCTCCAGCGCCAGGTACAGGTTGGCGAGGGTCTGCGCCTCGATGCCCTGGGCCGCGTCGACCACCAGGATGGTGCCCTCGCACGCGGCGAGGGAACGGGACACCTCGTACGTGAAGTCCACGTGGCCGGGGGTGTCGATCATGTTGAGGATGTGGGTCGCCCCGGCGTTCGGGCCGGTCTTCGGCGCCCACGGGAGGCGGACCGCCTGCGACTTGATGGTGATGCCGCGCTCACGCTCGATGTCCATGCGGTCGAGGTACTGGGCACGCATCTGCCGGGGGTCGACGACGCCGGTGATCTGCAGCATCCGGTCTGCGAGCGTCGACTTGCCGTGGTCGATGTGGGCGATGATGCAGAAGTTGCGGATCATCGCCGGGTCGGTACGGCTGGGCTCTGGCACATTGCTGGGGGTCGCGGGCACCTTGGTCCGATTCTCCGTTGGTCCGGGGCCGGGGGTGTCCGGATCATCGCTGACCGGTTTCCCGGGGACCGGACAGTCTCGTCCGATCGAAATAGTTCCTCCCATCTTCCCACGACTGCGGCCCGGGGCACCGTCCGGGAGTCTCCCGGGCACCCGGGGCGGTCCCCGTGGGCGCCGGGGAAGCTCCTCGCGGGCGTCGGGGCGGCGCTCGCGAGCGTCCGGGCGCGGTCCTCGCACGGGCCCGGGGGCGGTCCTCGCGGGCGCCCGGGTGCGGTCCTCGCGAGCGCCCGGTTTGGGGCGGGCAGCGGGCCCCTGGTAACGTGGGCTGCTGCACCCGGCCTCGGCATGCCCTCTCAGCTGGACCGAAGGCCGCCGGTTGCAACCCCGTTCACAATCTTTAGACAGACTGAGGCTCCTTCGTGGCGAACATCAAGTCCCAGATCAAGCGCAACAAGACCAACGAGAAGGCGCGCCTGCGCAACAAGGCCGTCAAGTCCTCGCTGAAGACCGCTCTGCGCAAGGCCCGTGAGGCCGCTGCCGCCGGCGAGACCGAGAAGGCCACCGAGCTGGCCCGCGCCGCCTCCAAGGCGCTGGACAAGGCCGTGAGCAAGGGCGTCATCCACGCCAACCAGGCCGCCAACAAGAAGTCGGCCATCACCAAGCGCGTCAACACGGCCGTCCAGGCCTGACGCCCCCGGGGGCGGTGACCCCCATCGCTTCGGGACGACCCGGCCCTCTACCCGGACCCCCGAGGCGCGCGAGACTCGCACCGTACGCGGCCTGCGTTCGCCACGCGGGTGCGGTGCAACCAAGCAGTACGACAGGCGTCGCAGTCGGCCTCCTCCCCGGAGACCACTGCGGCGCCTGTCGCGTTCCGCGGTCCGGCCGCTATGGTCGGTCGGGTCCGTTCGACGTGCGGTTCGAGGTGCGGGGAGCACCCCGGCACCAGGTCCAGGGGGAACTTCCATGACGACGCCACCGCCGCCACCGGCACCGAACGGACCGGGGTACGGCTTCCCGCAGCAACCGGGCGGGGGCGCGCAGCCGGTACCGGGCGCCCCGGGGCCCGCGGGCGCGGGCGGCTTCGGACCGCCGCCGGGGCTGCCCACCGCGCCCGGCCTGCCCGCCGCCCCGGGCCCCGGACGGAGCGGGAACCTGCGGCGCAACGCCGTCTGGGCGTTCGTCGGAGCGGTGATCGTCTCGGTCGGCTGGGCCGCCGCCGTGATGACCGTCCCCGGCCTGGTCACCAGCCAGTCCTCCCCGCGCGACCTGCGCGGCTACCGGCTCTCCGACGACTTCTGCACCACCGGGAAGCCCACGAAGATCCTCCAGACGTACTCCGTCTCGGACACCTCCAAGTCGACCCACCACACCGACCGGCACCCGGCGCTGGACAGCATGAACTGCTCGATGTCGCTCAAGCGCACCGGCGGCACCAGCGACAGCGAGTACGCCAACCTCTACATGCGCGTCGACCTGCACAAGGCGGTCAACCCGGCGCCCGAGCTGGAGGCCAACAAGGAGCTCTACCGGGCGCGCGGCTACCAGGTCACCGACATCGCGGGGCTCGGCGAGGAGGCGTACTTCCTGTACAAGGACGACGGCTCGGACCAGTACCACAGCGTCTACGCCGAGCTGGACATCCGCGACGGCGGGATGACGTACTACGTCACCTACTCGGCCAGCTACACCGAGGGCAAGGGCAAGCCGCCGTCCAAGGACGAGCTGCGCGGCGCCCTCCAGTCCGACGGGCAGGACGCCCTCCGGGCCATGAAGAAGTAGGCCGGACCGCTCGCACCGCCGCCCCGCGCCGCCAGTGGACGGACCATCGGTGGGCGGGCCGTCAGTAGGCGGGCCATCGGTGGGCGGGCCGCCAGTAGGCGGGCCATCGGTGGACGGGCCCGTCCGTAGGCGGGCCCGTCGGTAGGCGGGCCGTCAGTAGGCGGGCCGGGAGCCGGCCCGGGATGCCCGGGCGACGGCGACCACCGCGCGCTCCAGGGCGAAGGCCGGGTCGTCCGATCCGCCCTTGACGGCGGCGTCGGCCTGGGCGATCGCGGTCAAAGCGGTGGCCACCCCGTCGCCCGTCCAGCCGCGCATCTGCTGGCGGACCCGGTCGACCTTCCACGGCGGCATGCCCAGCTCGCGGGCCAGGTCACCCGGGCGCATGTTCCGCCCGGCGCTCGCCAGCCGGCCGATGCTGCGCACCCCGGAGGCCAGCGCGTAGGTGATGCCGGTCGGCGGCTGGCCGACGGCCAGCGCCCAGCGCAGCCGCTCCAGCGCCTCCGCGGCCCGGCCGGTGACCGCCAGGTCCGCCACCTCGAAGCCGGTCGCCTCGGCCCGGCCGCTGTAGTAGCGGGCCACCACCGTCTCGTCGATCGCGCCCTCGACGTCCGAGGTCAGCTGGTGGCAGGCGGCGGCCAGCTCGCGCAGGTCGCTGCCGAGCGCGTCCAGCAGCGCCTGGCAGGCCTCCGGGGTCGCCGAGCGGCCCAGGGTGCGGAACTCGCCCTTGACGAAGGCCAGCCGCTCGCTCGCCTTGGCCAGCTTGGCGCAGGCCACCTCACGCCCGCCGGCCTTGCGCCCGGCGTCCAGCAGGCCCTTGCCCTTGGCGCCGCCGGCGTGCACCAGCACCATGATCACTTCCTCGGCCGGCGCCTCGATGTACGCCTTGACCTCCTTCACCGAGTCGGCGGAGAGGTCCTGTGCGGCCCGGACCACGATCACCTTGCGCTCGGCGAACAGCGACGGCGTGGTCAGCTCGGCAAGGCTGCCGGGCTGCAGGCCGCCGGGCGGCAGGTCCCGCACGTCGGCGTCCGGGTCCGCCGCCTTCGCCGCCGCCACCACCTGGGCGACCGCACGGTCCAGCAGCAGCTCCTCCTGGCCGACCGCGAGGGTCAGCGGGGCGAGCAGATCGTCGGGTGCACTCTTCCTGGCCATCGCCTACCAGCATCCCACGGGCCGCGGACACTCCCGCCCGACGGAGCGGGCGGCCCGACCTGGACAATGGCCCGGTGAGCGAGAACCAGACCACCGACCTCCCGGACGTCGACGACCCGTACGCCCGGCAGCTGCTCGTCCTGCCCGACCGCGACACCGCCCAGGAGGCGGCCGAGGAACTCGGCGCCACCCAGCCCGACCTCGGCGAGCTCGAAGTCGTCCGCGACGCGCTCGCGGGCGAGGACGACGCCGAGGACGCCCAGTGGCTGGTCGTCGCCGAGGCCCCGGAGAGCGGCTGGACCCCCGCCCTGCTGCACGCCCTCGACACCCTCGCGACCGGCTACGAGGGCTGGCGCGAGGAGGCCTGAGCCCTGAGGCCGGCACCCGGCACCCGGCACCCGGCACCCGGACATCTTCCGGGCCGGCTCGACCACTGCGGCGAGCCGGCCCCTGCCGTCGGCGCCCCTGCCCGCCCGGACCGGCCCGGCCGGATCAGAAGTGCGGGGAGCCGGAGGCGCCCCCCGGGCCGGAGGTCGCCGACGCCATCGAGGACCTTCTCCACCGAGGCGACGTGCCGGCCCGCGGTGATGACGTCGCGCAGCAGCGGTCGAGCGGGGTGCGCCCGGTGTAGATCGCGGCCGATCCCACGGCGCCGTACAGGAGTTGGACCGCCTCCCGGCAGGCCCGGTGCGCGGACCGGCGGGCCGGCGCGGCCGTGCCGCGCTCCGGCTTGCCCGGTGCGCGCCGCAACCCGCATTTCCAGGCCTTTGCGCGTTCCTGTGGCACCTTGCCGCGGGCCGCCCTCGCCTCCCCCTGAGCTTGTGGCATTTCTCCGGCGCGGTCCCCGTCCCGGCCCTGGCACGTCCAGACAGCTTTCCCTTCTCCCCTCCACCTCTCCCCCCCCCCCCCCCTCTTCCCTTTCCCCCCTCCCCCCTCCCCCTGCCGCGGCCCCCCGGGCAGGCGGCAGGCGGACGGCCTGCGGGCCGGTCAGTGCTCCCGCCGGCCGGGGTCGGGCAGCCGGATCCACGTGTCGGCGGGCCCGGTGACGGCGCGGGCGTCGACGGGTCGCAGGCCGGCGAAGGCACAGGCATGGGCGACGGCGTGGTGGTGGTAGAGGTAGCCGGCCAGCACCTCCTCGGGGGTGTCGCCCTGCCGGGGGCCGCCGCCGGGGTGGAGGTCCCATCCTTCGACGGCGCCGTCGCGGACGATGCCGCCCTGGTTGCCGCTCTTGGGGTTGGCGTAGAGGCCGTAGCCGACGGTGCCGGCGGTCAGACGGGTCATCGCATCGAGAGCGGACGGGGCGTGACCCCAGGGCTGGGTGACGACGCATCCGCCGGGAACGGTCGTGACGCCGGCGACGAGCAGCCTCTCGGCCATGCCGTACTCGTACGGGCAGTCGAGGAAGCGCTCCATGAACTCCTCGTCCGCGGGCGTCGCGTCCAGGCGGCGGATCGCCTCGGCGGCGTCGATGCCGGCGATGCAGGCGAGGCCGGTGCCCTCGTAGTGGAAGCGCCCCAGGGCCCGGAGGAGTTGCCGGCCGCGCTGGACGGCGGCCCGCTCGGCGGCCGTCAGGCCGGGTTCCCCGTCCGGGACGGGGAACAGGTCGGGGGTCGGGCCGGCCAGCGCGAGGCGGCCCGGCGACCAGCCGCCGAGCAGTGGCCGCCAGGGATCGGCACCCGCGGCCACGAGGGCCCGGGCATTGTCCGGCCGGTTGTCCATGACGGCCTCCCACAGCGCGGTCGTCCCGTCCTCCAACGCGTCCACGTCCGAGACGCGGCCCGCCAGTTCGGCCACCACCTCGGGGGATCCGCTCCCTGCCGCCCGGTGCAGCGGGCGCCCCGAGCCCCACGCATCCGGGTCGGCGCCCGCGTCGAACCGCTCGCGGATCTCGCCGTGGTCCCGCCGGCCCTCCCGGCTCACACCGGCCCAGCCCGTCATCGTGCCCCTCCGTCCTCCGCGCGCCGGCGCGGGCGTCAGTCCCTTCGCAGACGATCGCACGAGGGTCGGACAACCCGGTTCGGTCAGTCCTCGTGGACGAACTCGTACGTCCGGCGGCGGTAGGACCCCGAGACGGTGGCGAGGCGGTCCGGCGGCCAGCTGTCGGACCGCTCGCCGAGGATCAACTCGCCGTCCCGGCGCACCATCCAGACGTCCTCCTGGTCGAGGTGCAGAACCGCGTCACCGGGCACCCGCGCGAGGAGGGCGTCGGACAGCCGGATCATGTCGTCCTGCTGGCCGGAGACGTCGGTGGTCTTGCCGAGCCGGAAGGCGACCGAGACGGTCGGGGTGAAGACCCGGCCGCCGATCCGGGGATCTCCCCAGGGGGTGGGCTTGAGCGGGGTCACCCGGATCCAGGTGCCGTGCACCGTGAGCGCGCCGTCCGCGAGCAGCGTGTCGGCGGTCGCGGGGACGGTCGCGGGGGCGGTCGCGGGGGCGGTCGCGGGGACGACGAAGAGCCGCATCGGTCGGGCGACGTCGACGAGCCTCCGGGCGACCCGGACCGGGGCCCACGGGGTCACCAGCTCAAGACTGTAGGAAATCGCCATGGAATCCGTCCTTCTCCTCCACCACGGGTGGCGGAGGAGCATGGGCGCCGCGAGGCCGGGCGGCATCGGAGGTGCTGGTGGTGTCAACCGGCAGCGCCTGCTGATAGAGCGCCACCAGCACGCCGTGCAGGGGCTGGTCCTCCGCGTCCTCCTCGGCCTCGTCGACCAGTTCGGTGAGGGCCTCGCCGAGTTCTCTCGCCTTCGCGGGACCGAGACGCAGGTGGCGCAGTGTCAGGTGGGTCTCGGCGGGAGAGAGGTCCAGCTCCTGGGCGACCGCGGCGAACATCGCGGCGGTGCCCACCGCTTGAGGTTCGACGACGACCATGTGGCGGGCCGTGCGCTGGTAGTACTGCTCGGTGCCGCCGCGGACCTGGCGGGTCTCGACGACGCGGACCAGCCCGGCGTCGCGGAGCACCTTGAGGTGGTGGGCCACGTTGCCCTTCTTGGCGTCGAGCTGCGCCGCAAGCTGCCTGATGGTGGCAGGCCGGTGGCCCAGGGCGAAGAGCAGCCGCTGACGCAACGGGTGGGAGAGCGCCGCGAACTGCTCGGGCGCACCGATCTCCAGAACTTCCTCGGAAGGCGGCGGGCAGGACGGCTGATCACGCATACCGAAAGTGTCTGAACTCTTTGACGCTTTCGCAAGGGCAGTGCTCTACTCCCTGCCATGACGACTACGACGAAGCTTCAGCCGCCCCTGTCATCGACGAGACGGCCCGGCTGCTGACCGAGCACTACGTTTTCCCCGACATAGCCGAACAGCTCGCCGGCCTGCTGCGACGACGCCTCACCGAGGGCGCCCACGACGTCGACGGCGCCTAGGAGCTGGCCCGGCTGGTCACCGCGGACCTGCGATCCGTCAACGGCGACCGGCACCTGAGGCTGAAGCACCACGCCGAACCGGTCACCCACCTCAACACCATGCACTGGCACGGCGGCGGGCGCAGCGAGCAGTCCTGGAGCCTGCCGCACGTTCCCGGCGCGCGCTTCGGCGGCAGCAAGCCGTTGTACGTACTGTCCAGCGACAGCACCTTCTCCGCCGCCGAGGAGCTGGCGTACGACCTCCAGCAGCTCGGCCGCGCCGTGGTCGTCGGCAAGCGCACCCGCGGCGGCGCACATCCGTGCCAGGGCTGGACCGTGCACCCGCACCTGGAGGCCACCGTCCCCGTCGGCCGCGCCGTCAACCCCGTCTCCCGCACGAACTGGGAGGGCATCGGCGTGCAGCCGGACGTCCCTTGCGCCGCCGGCGACTCCCTCGACCGCGCTCACGCCCTGGCCCTCGCCCACCTGGCAGGCTGACCCGGCCCGGCGCATCGGCAGCACCACGCGCAGCGCCTCCCCTGGCCACGTCGGCGGGGGCGCCCGGATGAATACCGCTCCAACTTCGTCGGCGGGCCTGGCCGGTGCGCACCGCCGTTCGTAGCATGACAGGTAACCGACAACGAAGGGACCCTCATGAACGGCAGGATCGCGACCTGGCTCGGCGTCCCCGCACTGGCCGTGGGGATGCTGCTCGGCGCAGCTCCGGCGCACGCCGGCACCGGGGTGCGGATCGACGGCGCGACCGTCTCCGGCAGTTCTTCGACGACGGTGAACATCACCATCGCGTACTCCTGCGACCCCGGCGGCTTCGTCAGGTCCGCGACCGTGACCGCCGAGGACCGGCGCTCCGGTGCCCTCGGCGCCACCCGGTTCGCCCCCAGCTGCACGGGCGCGACCGTGAAGGCGGTCGTCCCGGTCACGACTCTGAACCGGAACAACTTCGCCGCGGGCAACCCGGCGGCCGCCCACCTCTCACTGCTCGACCTCGACGACACCGAGGAGCTCGGGACCATCGCCCAACTCACCATCGGCAACGGTTAGGAGGGCCCGGCGCCCCGGCCTGCCGGGCCCGGGCCATCGCGGCGCCGGGCCCGCGCCCAGGCCCGTACGGCAGCGGTACGGCTGGGCCGGAAGGCCCATTGCCTACCGGTCCCTCCCCTCGGCAGTCCGCTCCATTGCGCCCGCCTCGGCCGGCGCGTCGGACTCGCGCGTGCCGTTCAGGCGGATGCCTCGCATCGAGGCCCACATCACCAGGGCGCTGCCGCACACCACGCCACAGTCGGCGAGGTTGAAGACCGGCCAGTGCGGCAGTTGGATCCAGTCCACGACGCGCCCCTGCAACGGGGAGGGGGCCCGGAACAACCGGTCGACGAGATTTCCGGCTGCCCCGGCGATGACCAGCCCGAAGGAGACCGCCCAGACGGGGGTACGGATTCGCGGCGACACCACCAGCATGGCGACGACGACCACGATCTTCACCGTGGTGAAGAACCATGCCTCCCCCTCGCCGATGGAGAATGCTCCACCCGAGTTGAAGACCAGCGTGAATCTCAGAAGCCCACCGAGGGCCTCTGTCGGATCGCTCCCCGAGAAATGTGTCAGCGCTATCTGTTTGGTGACGAAATCCGCCGCCAGCAGCACGAGTGCTACGGCTGTCATGATTCCCGACCGTCGAGGCATGTCACCGGGCGAGGAAGCTCCTCGCGCAACCCATAGACGTAGTAAGCCAGTCATGGCCGCAGTGTAGGTGACGGCGGCCGGCGCCCCGGCGGGCCCGGGTTCCGCCGGAGCGTCCGTCCCGCCGCACCCGCACGGGCGGTGTCGTGGTGTGCGCCGGGTGCTCCGGCAACAAAGCCGGCCCGCACCCCGTGGGGTGCGGGCCGGGCCGGGGCCGGGGTCGGTCAGACGCCGGCGGTTGCCAGTCGGGCGTGGCGCCGGGCGGTCGCCTCGACCGGATCGAGCACGGGTACGGCGGCCAGCAGGCCCTTGGTGTAGGCGTGCTGGGGCGAGTCGTACACGGCGTCGGCGTCGCCCTGCTCCACGATCCTTCCGGCCCGCATCACGGCGACCCGGTCGCTGACCTGCCGGACCACGGCGAGGTCGTGGGCGATGAAGACCAGCGCGAGGCCGAGGTCGCGTTGCAACTCGCCCAGCAGCTCGACCACTTGGGCCTGGGTGGTGACGTCCAGCGCGGAGACCGGTTCGTCGCAGACGATCAGTCGCGGCTGGGGCGCGAGCGCCCGGGCGATGCCGACCCGCTGCCGCTGCCCGCCGGAGAACTCGTGCGGATAGCGGTGGTACCAGTCGGGGTCGAGCCCCACGCGTTCGAGGAGTTCGCCGACCCGGGCGCGGATGCGGCGCTCGTCGTTCTCGCCGGCGATGCGCAGCGGGTCGGCGACGGACTCCCCGATGGAGCGGCGCGGGTTGAGCGAGGACACCGGGTCCTGGAAGACCATCTGCAGTTCCCGCCGGAGCGGGCGCAGTTCCTTCTCCCCCAGCGCGCCGATGTCGCGGCCGCGGTAGTGGAGCCGGCCGCCGGTCGGTTCCAGCAGCCGGACGAGCATCCGTCCGAGCGTGGTCTTTCCGGAGCCGGACTCGCCGACGATGCCCAGGGTCTCGCCGGCCCGTACGGTGAGCGAGACGCCGTCCACGGCGGTGACGGGGGCGGCGCGCCGGGTGAGGCCGCCCCGGGTGGCGAACTCCCGGCGCAGGTCGGTGGCTTCGAGCAGGACCTCTCCCCCGACCGACTCGGCCGTCCCGGTCGGAGCGGTCGAGACGGTCGGAACGGTCGATGCGGTCGACACGTCCGGAGCGCCGGGCGCGTCGACCCGGGGCACCGCCGACAGCAGCGCGCGGGTGTACGGCTCGCGCGGAGCGCCCAGCACCTCGGTGACCGGGCCGTGTTCCACCGCCCGGCCGTCCTTCATCACCAGCACCCGGTCGACGCTTCCGGCGACCACGCCCAGGTCGTGGGTGACCAGGACCAGCCCGGCCCCGGTCTCCGCGCGCAACTCGTGGAGCAGGTCGAGGATCTGGGCCTGGACGGTGACGTCCAGCGCGGTCGTCGGCTCGTCGGCGACCAGCAGTCGCGGCTCGCAGGCGAGGGCCATCGCGATCAGCACCCGCTGGCGCATTCCGCCGCTGAACTCGTGCGGACGCGAGCGCGAGCGGCGGGCCGCGTCGGCGATGCCGACGCGGTCGAGCACCTCGACGGCCCGGGCCCTGGCGTCCCGGCGGGAGACGTCCCGGTGGACCCGGACGACCTCGGCGATCTGGTCGCCCACCGCGTAGTACGGGTCGAGCGCGGAGAGCGGGTCCTGGAACACCATGGCGGCCAGTCCGCCGCGCAGGCGCCGGAGTTCCGCGCCCTCGGCGGTGACGGCGTCCACGCCGGCGACCCGGACGGTGCCGCCGATCCGGGCTCCGGTCCCGCGGTGCAGGCCGAGCAGTCCGTAGGCGACGGTGCTCTTGCCGGAGCCGGACTCGCCGACGATGCCGAGTGCCTGTCCGGCCTCCAGGGTGAAGCCCACGCCGTCGACGGCGCGCACGTGGCCGTCGCCGACCGGGAAGTCGACGACCAGGTCCCGGACGTCGACCAGGGGTTCGGCACCCGGAGACTCGACACCCCGTGACTCGGCAGCCGGAGACTCGGCACCCGGAGACTTGGCGACCAGGCGCTCGGCGCCCAGCGGTTCGGCGCTCACGTCAGGACCACCCTTCGGTCGGACACCGCGTAGAGCACGTCCGCGATGACGTTGGCGAGGACCACGCAGAACCCGGTGACGAGGGTGAGGCCGACGACGGTCGGCAGGTCGATCAGGCCGACCGAGGTGACCAGCAGCTTGCCGAGCCCCGGGAGGCCGAAGAGCGACTCGGTCAGCACGGCGGACCCGAACATCGTCCCGAGGTCGATGGCGGTGAGCGCGATCACCGGGGTGAGCGCGCCGCGCAGCGCGTGCCGGGTCACCAGGCGCCGCTCGCTGACGCCGTACGCCCGGAAGGTCCGGATGTGGTCGTCGGCGAGGGCCTCCAGCATGGACGAGCGGGTCAGCCGGGCGTACTTGGCGGACTCGATCAGGGCGAGCGAGACCCAGGGCAGCAGCAGGCCCCAGAACCACTGCTGGGGGTCGTCGGTGAGCGGTACGTAGCTCGGGAACGGCAGCCACTGGAGCTGGGCGCACAGGACGATGAGCAGCACCAGGCCGATGATGAACACCGGGATGGAGCTGCCGGCCAGGGTCAGGCCGGTCAGCAGGCGCTCGCTGAGCCGGCCCCGGCGCAGCGCGGAGACCAGCCCGGTGCCGACCCCGAGGACGAGCCAGAGCACCATCGCGCCGAGCGCGAGCGAGGCCGTGACCGGCAGCCGGGCGGTGATCATGTCGGTGACCTGCTCGCCGCTGCGGTAGGAGACGCCCAGGCAGGGCGCCGGGCAGTGCAGCAGGCCCGTGCCGGCGCTGAAGTCGCGTCCGGCGACGATGCCCTGGAGGAAGTGGGCGTACTGCAGGTGGACGGGGGCGTCGAGGCCGAGCCGTTCGCGCACCTGGGCGACCTGGGCGGGGCTGCACTTCTCGCCGCAGGCCAGCTGGGCGGGGTCGCCGGGGGCGATGTAGAAGACCGCGTAGACGATCAGGGAGAGGGCGAGCAGGACGCCGAGCATGCCGACGGCCTTGCGGAGCAGGAAGCGGGTCATGCGGTGGCCTCCTCGGCGCCGCTCGAAGAACCGGCAGTCGAAGAACCGGCACTTGAGGAACCGGCAGTCGAGAGACCGCCGCTCGCCTCACCGGCGCCGCCCCGCGCCGTTCCGACCCGCAGCCGGGAGGCCGCGCGGGGGTCGAGCTCGGTGCGGACGGCGTCGCCGAGCACGGTGAAGGCGAGCACGGTGACGAACAGCAGCGCCGACGGCAGCAGCACGTACGTCGGGTCCGCGCGGAACCAGGTGGTCGCGCCGGAGAGCATCTGGCCCCAGGAGGAGGTCGGCGGCTTGACGCCGACGCCGAGGAAGGAGAGCCCGGCCTCGGCGATCACATTGGACGGGAGCAGCACCGCCGCGTAGGTGATGACCGGCGCCGCCAGGGAGGGCAGCAGTTCCCGGCGGGCGATGCGCCACCGGGTGGCGCCGGCGAGCCGGGCCGCGGCGACGTAGTCGAGCTGCCGGAGGCTGAGTGTCTGCGCCCGGACGATCCGCGAGGTGCCGGCCCAGCCCAGCAGCCCGATGACCAGGGTCAGCAGGAGCGGGCGGGGGAATCCGGAGGGCACGACCGCCATCAGCGAGATGGCGAAGACCAGCGAGGGCAGCGCGAGCATCACCTCGGTGGTGTTGCCGATCAGCTGGTCGAGCAGCCGGTTGCCGAGGCCTGCGGTGAGGCCGAGCAGGACGCCGATCGCGACCTGGACGAGGGTGGCGCCGACGGCGACGAGCAGCGAGATCCGGGCGCCGTGGACGAGCCGGGCGAACACGTCGCGCCCGGTGCCCGGTTCGACGCCCAGCCAGTGCTCGGCGCTGACGCCGCCGAAGGAGCCGGTGGGCACCCCGCCGGCCGCCGAGTCGAGCAGGTCGTTGTGGTAGCTGGTGGGGTCCTGGCCTTCGAGCGCGCTGAGCAGCGGTGCCGCCGCCGCGACGAGGGCGAGCAGGACGATGACGAGGCCGGCGGCGAGGGCGGCGCGGCGCGCG
This sequence comes from Kitasatospora sp. NPDC057738, assembly GCF_042798815.1. NCBI lineage: Bacteria > Bacillati > Actinomycetota > Actinomycetes > Kitasatosporales > Streptomycetaceae > Kitasatospora > Kitasatospora sp. NPDC057738. The sequence continues at coordinate 108,564 of NZ_JBHVJT010000003.1, forward strand.
AGCAGCCGCCGCCAGACCTGCCGTCCCCCGGCGGCCGGGGAGGCCGCGCGGGCCTCCCCGGCGCTGGGTTCCTGTGGAGCCATGGTTGTCTGACCGATCCGTCCGTTCCCGACCGCTACTTGACCGCAACCTGGGAGATGTCGAGCACGCCGGTCCAGTCGCTGATGACGATGTTGCGGACGTCCTTGCCGGACAGCCGCTTGTAGACGGGGTGGAACAGCGGGACGGTGAGGGCCTGGTCACCGATGCGCTGGTCCAGGGCGCCCCAGCGCTTGGCTGCCTCGGCGTGGTCGGTGATCTTGTTGATCTGGTCGATCTCGTCGTTCACCGACGGGTCGTCCAGCTGTGCGGAGTTGAAGTTGTAGCCGTCGGTGACGATCTGCCGGCCGTCGAAGATGGGTGCGAGGAACGGGCCGCCGGACGGCCAGTCGGCGCCCCATCCGGAGAGGAAGAGGCCGGGCTCGGTGCTGACGGTGTGGATCGTCTTGGAGTACCTGGTGGAGTCCAGGGCCTCCAGCTGGACGGTGATCCCGGCGGCCTTCAGGCCGTCCTGGACGGCGGTGGCCAGGTCCGGGCCGTAGCCCTTGCCCACGGCGCTGGAGTGGGTGAGCGTGATGGTCAGGCCGTCCGGGTAACCGGCCTCCTTCAGCAGTTCCTTGGCCTTCTCCGGGTTGCCGGTGGCACCGGCCGGGAACGGGTCGTAGGGGGTGTACCCGAAGGTCTCCTGGGTGGGCAGGTAGGTGGTGGCGGCCTCGGCGAGCGAGGAGCCGCCGGCGGCGTTGACGACCGAGGTGCGGTTGATCGCGTAGGCGACGGCCTGCCGGACCTTGGGGTTGTCGAAGGGCTTGACCTTGGGGTTGAACGCCAGGTAGTTGACGTAGCCGAAGTGGCCGGTGCCGACGCGTGCGGCGAGGGCCTTGTCGTCCTTCACCTGGGCGAGTTCGGAGGGGCCGAGGTTGGTGTCGGTGGTGACGGCGGCCGCGTCGGCGCCGGTGCCGGCGGAGAGCCGCTGGTTGATCACCGCCGGGTCGAGACCGGACTGCACGTCGACGGTGTCGGGGTACGCCTTGCGCTGGTCGTCCGTCGCCGCCGACCAGTTGGGGTTGCGCTTGAGGACGAGGTGCGCGCCGTCGTTCTCGTTCTTGACCACCTGGTAGGGGCCGGAGGAGACGGGGTGGTCCTGGTACTTCGCCCCGGTGTCCTTGGCCTTCGGGACGGGTGCGAACTGCGTCTGGGTGGCCAGGTACGGGAAGTCGCCCTCGGGCTTGTTGAGGCGGAAGACGATGGTCTTCTCGTCCGGCGTCTCGATGGCATCCAGGGTGCGGCCGTCCTTGTACGGGCCCTGGTAGTCGGCGGCGCCGACCAGCCAGTCCCTCAGGAACGGTGCGCCACCGGAGAGTTCGGGGGCGAATGACCTTTCGATGCCGTACTTGATATCGGCGGTGGTGATCGGCGAGCCGTCCTCGAACTTCAGGCCGTCCTTGAGGTGGTACGTCCAGACGGTGGCGCCCTCGGAGGGGGTGCCGGTGTCGGTGGCGAGGTCCGGGACCACCTTGGTGCCGGCCGCGCCGTCGGCCCGGTTGCGGGTGGTGAGGGTGCGGAAGACGAGCGAGGGGACGTTGCCGCCGCCGGAGGTGTAGAGCCGTGCGGGGTCGAACTGGTCCTGCGGGTTCTGGTTGAGGACGGTGAGGGTGCCGCCCTGCTGCGGCGCGGCGTCCTTGCCGGTGCCACCACCGCCGTCGGCCTTCGGTCCGCACGCCGCCAGTCCGACGACGAGCGCGACGGTGACGGTCGCCGTGGCGAGGCGGCGAGGGGTGAAGGTGGTTCGAGACATCGGAAAGGGAGCCTTTCGCTACCGATGGTGTACGGAGGAAGGCGGGCGACAGTGAGGCTTCGGGAAGAGTGAGCGGCACCGCGCCCGCAGGGAGGGGCGACACCCCGATGCGGCGATCACCGCAAAACGCGTCGGGGCAGGCGGATTCAGCGACAGAGATTGTCGGAAACGCAGTGCGCGGCCACGCCGATCAGCGCCAGCTCGATGGCGGCGCACTCGATCGGGTGACGGTCAGACATGCCGAGAAGACTGTAGGAAGTTAAGCGGAATGTCAAAACTCCACTTATGACCTGCCCACCAGGTGGACACCGAAATGGATACCCCCGGACTTCCGGGGATTCCGGAGGCTCCCCGGCCCCGCACGGAGACCGACCGGGGTCGCACCGCACCGCCGCCCGGCGGGGCCCGAACGCCTCGGCGGTCAGAGCGGCGCGAGGATCATGAGGACCTCGTCGCGGGTGTCGTGGGGAGCGAGCCGGAGGGCTTCGGGCCAGCGTCCGATCTCGCGCCAGCCGAGCCGCCCGTAGAAGCCCTCCAGGCCCTCGCCGCCGCGCGCCGCCAGGCGCAGCTGTTCCAGGCCGAGCTCGTCGCGGGCGATCCTCCGGAGCTCGCGGACGAGGGCGGATCCGACTCCGCGGCCGCGGACGGCCGGGTGGGTCTGGAGGTGGTGGACGGTGCCCCAGTGCCCGACGAGCCGGTAGGGGTCGCGGTCGAGGACGACCCATCCGGCCAGGCCGCCGTCCAAGCGGGCGGTGAGGAGTCGACTCCGCCGCGGATCGAGACGGGCGAGGAGCCCGTCCGCGGCGGGCACGACGTCGTCGTGCCCCACCGGAGGGAACGGGAATCCCGCGGCGCCGCCGGTGTTGGTGACCGCGATCCAGCAGTCGATCAGCTGCTGCCGGAGTTCGGCGGTGACGTCCTGCGGGTCGGTCGTCTGGACGAGGTGGAGGGCGGCGTCGTACGGCATGGGGCGAAGGATGCCAGAGGGCTCCGACATCCCTCCCGGATGCAGGGAGTCTCCGCACGGGGCCGGGCCGAGCGATGAACACCCGTCAGGCCGGTTTCCGCCGCGCACGCCTGGGTGAATGCGTCCCCGTTCGGCGGCATTGACGCTATTTATCCGATTTTCAGACGCGATACTTCATTCGTACGGTCACCAAAGGTAGCGACCCCATTACCGCATTCACGGGCTCCGCCCCGTCACCACCACCGTCCGGCGCACCGTCAGACACCGGACCGTCCGATCGAAGGGAATCGTCATGAGGCGCTGTCCACCCACCAACGGACGCGAGCGAAGACGCCATGGACCGGTCGGGCTCCGCGGCCGCCTCACCCGGGCCGCGCTGCCCCTCCTCCTCGCGGCCGCGACGGCGTCCGCCTCCTTCGCCGCGCCCGCAGTGGCACACGCCACCCACCGCACCGCGCACGCCACGACCGCCGACGGCCCGGCCGGCGGCGCCCCGGTCGGCGGCGGCCAGAGCCGGCAAGGCGGCCGTCAGCAGCCCGTCACCCTCGCGAAGACCGGCACCGACCTCGCCACCGGCAGCACCACCCGGACCGCCCACGGCGACACCGTCCGCTGGGTGGTCTCCGCCACCAACCCGGACGGCACACCGGTCAGCACCACCGTCACCGACAAGATCCAGGGCGGCCCGGGCAGCACGCCGCAGACCCAGTCCTACGTGCCCGGGTCCCTCCAGGTGCCCCCCGGCTTCAACAGGCAGTGGTCCACCGACGGCGGGACGACCTTCTCGGGCACCGACGCGGGCGCGGCCACCAACGCCGTCCAGGCGACCAACCCGATGCTCGCCTCGCCGGCGACCGGTCAGGTGGTCCAGATCCCGCCGCCGTTCACCCCGATCAACACCGCCACCGGCGGCGACGGCTTCACCCCCATCCTCTACACCGCCACGATCAACGGCGTCCCCACGCCCGAGATCTGGAACATCTACCACCACGGGTTCTCCAACACGGCCAGCGTGGTCTGCACCGACCAGCTCACCAACGGGCCGTGTCCGACGCCGAACGGGGCCCCCGCCACCTGGCCCCAGCCGCTGAACTCCTCGGTGGCCGGAGCGACCACCGGCGACCTCGGCAGCACCCGCACCCCGACCTACGTCCTGCTCGGCTCCAAGCTGTACTACGCCGCGATCAGCCGGACCACCCTCGGGCTGATCGGCGTCGGCTGCATCGACCTCCAGGCCCAGTCCAGCTGCGGCTTCACCGCCCTCCAGACCGGCACCGGGCTGGTCGTGGGCGGTGTCGTCCAGGCACCGAACCAGCTGATCCACGCCGTCTCCGGCACCGGCGAGATCCTCTGCTACGACCCCGTCGCCAACGCCTCCTGCGGGACGTTCGGCATCGGCCTGCCGCCCAACGAGGGACAGGTCGCCTTCAGCGGCGACTACGCCGGCATCATGCGGGTCGTCAACGGCAAGATCTACGTCACCGACAACACCCCGGCCCCGCAGCCGACGGTGATGTCCTGCTTCGACCCGTCGACGAACGCCGCCTGCACCGGTTGGGCCACCCCCAGGACCGTGGTCACTCCCGTCGGCGGCGCCCCCGCCCGGGCCGACAACGTCTTCGAGATGTACGACCCGGCGGGCACCGTCACCGGCGTCTGCACGGTGGTCGGCGGCGTCTACCAGGAGGTCACCCCGCCGGTCGGCACCGTCGTCTGCTTCGACCTGACGGGCAACCCCGTCGCCGCGCCCCCCGGCCTCCAGGCCCTGGTCAGCACCAACGTCGCCCCCGGCGAGGCCAACTTCCAGGTGCCGCTGACCATCACCGCCCCCAACGGGCACCTGGAGACCGAGTTCCCGCTCTGGATCTACCAGGGCACCACGCCGACCCTCAACAGCACCGAGTACTGCTACGACTGGACCGTCCAGGGCCCCTGCACCCAGTACGGCACCAACGGCGTCGTCAACGGCCCGCCCGACGTCAACGGCGGCAACACCAGCCCGTACGGCTTCGCCTACGACGGCCAGTGCAAGTACAGCCTCGGCGACACCGGCTACCTGTTCTCGATCGACCCGGTCACCGGAGCCTCGCCCTGCCTGAAGACCAAGGCCCAGGGCACCATCAACCCCTCCGCGTACTACTGCGACGGAGCCACCGGGCACATCAGGTCCTACGGAACGGTCAGCCTCCTCGGCATCGATCCCACGACCGTCGACTTCGCCCACTCCTCGGTGACCGTGCTCGCGGCCGACGGAACCACCATCGGCACCTTCCCGTTCAACCCCGCCACCGGAACAGCGGACATCTCGTCCGTCCCGACCGGCGACTCGCCGATCCAGGTGATCGCCAACCTCACCCTGATCAACGGATCGTCCTTCACCCCCGACAATCACCCGCGGATGCAGGTGACCTTCGTCGGCGACGCACCGCAGATCTGCTTCGAGACCACGGTGGCGACCGACTGCTCCGTCACCGCCGTCTCCAACCAGGCGTCCGCCGTCACCAACGGCCAGCCGCCCGTCACCTCCAACACCGTCACCCTCCAGGTGACCCCCGGCGCCCAGTGCACACCGATGCTGACGATCAACAAGGAGGTCTGCACCTCCACGAGCGCTGCCGACTGCGTGGACGGCGGTAGCGGGCCGTGGGCGAAGAACGCGACGATTCCGTCCGGAAGCACGGCCTACTGGCGGATCACCGTGACCAACACCGGCACGGTCCCGGTCACCGGGATCACCCTGACCGACAGCGTGTCCCCGTCCTGCGTCACCGCAGCAGGGACGTTCGACCTGGCAGCCGGCGCATCCCATCAGGTCTTCTGCGACCTGACCGACGTCACCCAGCACACCGTGAACTCCGTGACCGCCACCTTCCCCGGCCCAGGCGGCACTCCGATCACCACGCCCCCCTCCGAGGCGACGGTGGACGTGACCCCGCCGGTCGTGCCGTCACTCAGCATCAACAAGGAGGTCTGCACCTCGACCAACCCGGCCGACTGCGGCCAGAACGGCCCCGGCCCGTGGGCCAAAACCGCCACCGTCGCCCAGGGTGCCACCGCCTACTGGCGCATCACCGTCACCAACACCGGCACCGTCGGCATCACCGGAATCACCCTCACCGACCCCGTCACACCCTCCTGCGCCACCACCGCCGGCACCTTCGACCTCGCGGCCGGCGCCACCCAGCACTTCTCCTGCAACCTCCCCGGCATCACCCGAACCACCACCAACGTCGTCACCGCCACCTTCCCCGGCCCCGGCGGCACCCCCGTCACCACACCCCCCTCCGAGGCCACGGTGAACGTCAGCGGCACCGGTGTCCCGTCGCTGAGCGTGGACAAGGAGGTCTGCCAGTCCGACAACGCCGCCGACTGCGGCGCGGGCGGCGCCGGGCCGTGGGGCAAGGAGGCGACCCTGCACAAGGGGAACACACCCGAGGAACTCTGCGCTCCGGACAAGTGCCAGGCCTTCTGGCGGATCACGGTCACCAACACCGGCACCGTGGACCTGACCGGCATCACCCTGAACGACTCCCAGGAGCCGGCCTGCGTGGTGGCGGCCGGCACGTTCGACCTGGCGGCGGGGCAGACCAGGACATTCTACTGCTTCAGCCTGATCAGCGAGGACACCGTCAACACGGTCACCGCCTCCTACGTGCCGCCGGGCTCCCCGCCGGGGACCGCACCGGTGACCACTCCTCCGTCCTCCGCCCTCGCCCGCTGCGAACCGCCGTGCGAGACGGACAAGTGCCACCACCCCAAGCCCGGCCACGGCCACGGCCACGGGTCGCACGGCGGCAAGCCCGGGACCGGCAACCCGTACCTCCAGCCCGACATCGGGACCTGGCCGTCCGCCCTCCCCTACCTCACCACCGATCCGTCGATGACCGACCTCGACTGGCTGCTGCCCATCCTGGTCGAGGCGGGCGGGGCGATGCGGTGACCCCGAACCGGCCCTGACGGGCCGAAAGGGCGGTGGGCGGGGGAGGACCTCTTCCCCGGCCACCACCGTGCCGGTCCTCAGGCGGGTGCTCGGCGACGGAGTCGGCGATGGCGTCCTTCACCCCCCGGAGGCCGGGGCGCAGCCGCCGTACCGGCCCGGCGCACGCCGGTACTGTGAGCTCCGGAGAGTGCTCGTCTCGGCGCACCGCCGCCGGCACCGGAACGACCGCGTGAACCGGGACCTCCCGCGCCCGCCGACCGGGGACCCGAAGCCCGCACCACCGAGAGGAACGAGCACCCCCGTGGGATCCAGCTTCGAGACGGAGGGCTGGGCCGACCGGCAGACCGCGACGCTTCGCGCCGCCGGGTACGAACCCGCCGCCCGGGACGGGGACACCAACCGCCTGGACGACTACCGCGAGGTATTCGGCGACGCCGGCGACGAGATCTGGCACGTGGAACGCGGCCGGGGCGCGATCCACATCAGCGACAACGGGTGCGGGATGACCGGCTGGCTCGTCGTCGTCGGCCCTCGCCGCGGGGAGCTCCGCGACCGGGACGGTGCGGTCGACCCGCCCTTCGATCCGTGCGTCGACGCGCGGGGGAACCGCCACACCTTCGCCACCTGGTACCTCGACTGGCTGGAGCGACGCGAAGCGGCAACCCGGTGAACGGGCGCGGCGACGCGGACCCCGGGCGCGGCGCTTCTCCGCCGCCCGCCCCGGGTCGCCCGCCGCTGGGGCGTCCGGATCGAGCTGCGGGTGCCGGCGCCGGGGGCCGGCCGTCCCGTCAGCCGCCGCGCGTCGCGCTCACAACTGCTGCCCGGTGCGGGGGTCGTAGCGGACCGCGACGGCCGCCACCTGGTCGGTGGGCATGACCTCGATCCACTGGTCGAAGATCTGGTACGGGTCGTCCGGCCGGCGGAACCCGCCCTCCAGCGGGTCGAACCCCGTCTCGAAGACCTTCTCCGAGGCCAGCGTGTTGTCCACCGCCGTGTTGGCGGCCTGGAGCTTGGCCGCGAGGAGCTGCAGGACGTCGCCGTACGTCTTGTTCTGGTACTCCGGCGGGTCGCCGGCCTGGACGGGGTAGGGCAGGCCGAGCCCCGCCACGCCTTCGACGCCCAGGAGCCAGGCGAGCGCGGCGACCTCCTGTCCGGACCTGACGGGCATGACGGCCTTGGCCCAGGCGGCGTTGAGGAACTCGTTGCGGCGCTCGTCGCCGTCGATCTGGATCAGCCAGCCCAGCGAGCTGCCGAGCGGCGCCGGCTGGGTCTCCTCGGTGATGAGGTAGTCGACCCGCCATTCGGGGGCGGGCGCGCCCGCCGCGCCCGAGGTGCGGTACTCGTCCGCGCGGGAGTACCAGCCGGCCACCGTCTGCCCGGCGAGCGGCAGTTCGACGGTGCCGGCGGGGAGGGGCGGCTGCTTCTCGGGCGGCAGCGGGTAGCGGCCGGCGCTGTTCCGGTCGGGGGCGGGCGGGGCCACCGGGCCGGGCCGCCAGAAGTCCGGGGCGACGAAGTAGAGCATCTCCTCGACGTCGAAGAGCTGGTTGATCTGCTCCGACTCCGCGAACGGGGGGTGGTCCGGGTCCTGGGGGTAGTGACCGTTGTTCTCCAGGCGCCGCAGGATGTCGCGGAACACCACGCGCCGTTCCTCGCTGCGCAGCACCTCCGGCCGGCGTGGGGTCAACGCGCTGACCAGGCGCAGCCGTTCGCGCACCGCCTTGCCGTAGGCCTCGTGCTCCAGCCGGTCGACCGCCGCCTGGTACTCGGCCTGCGCGGCGTCCCGCCGCTTCTGGAGGTCGGCCTTGGCGGCGTCGGTGGGCGTGTAGGTCAGTACGGCGTCGAACGGCATGGACTTGCGGCCCTGCCAGTTGGCGTAGACGAGGCGGATCTTGAGCGTGTTCTTGACCGGATCGGGGTCGGGTACCAGGTCGGTCGAGTCGAGCGGGGCGAAGTCGGCCTGGGCGCCGTGGCGGTCGATCGAGGCGACCCCGGTCAGGCGGTAGCCCGGTGGGGCGGGCGGGAGCGGGAAGTCGAAGCAGAACTGGACGATGTCGTCGTGTCCGGTGGTGCTGCTGTTGATGCCGCGGCAGGCGTTGCCGCTCTCCGGCAGGTAGGTCAGCTTGGCGTCGTCGTCCGGGCCCTGGTCGTGCAGGAACGGCACCTCGAAGTGGAAGGGCACCTGTTTGTCGTCGAGGTCGGGGATGTCCGCGGGCTTGGGGATCGCCGTGAGGTCGGGCGCGTCGACGACGTGGACCATGTCGCCGAGCCCCAGGTCCCGGCCCGGGTCGGGGAGGTAGACCTGCCAGCACAGTCGGGTGCCGATGTGCTGCAGTTGCACGCCGACCTTGCGCATCTTGCGCCGGAACTCGTAGTTGACCAGGTCGGTGGTGCTGGCGTTCTGCAGCACGTAGCGGCGGCTGGAGGTGTCGGTGGTCTCGGTCACCGTCTTGAAGGTCGTCTTGAAGTTGCGCCTGATCTCCGTGTTGACCTTGGAGGTCTGCGTACGGGTGTGCTTGTGGGTCTCCTCCGCCCCCCGCTTGACGGTGTTCTGGGTGGCGAAGCTGGCGCTGACGTCGGCGTGGTAGATCGTGGCGTTCACTCCGCCGGTGGCGCTCACGCCGAGCTTGGTGTCGGTGGAGTTGTCCTCCTTGACGGCGTCGGCCACGTCGTCCTGGTCGGTCTGACTCTCCTCGGTCTTGCGGGTGGTCTCCTCCGCGACCGTGGTCGTCTTCTCGACCAGGGTGCGCCGGGTGCTGGTCTCGACGACCTCGACGGTTCCGCCGGGGCTCACCCAGATGTGCCCGGACGGCGCGCCGAGGAAGGTGTCGAACTCGAAGAAGTACTGGCGGAAGAGGTTCACCAGCCCGACGGGCGTGAGCGGGGCCGTGCCGGAGGCCGACGCGGCGGCGAGGCCGGCGACGTAGTCGGGCGGCGCGCCGGTGGCGGACGCCGGGTCGAGCGTGGACGGGGTGCGGTAGTACTCGGCCAGCGCGGCCAGGGCCGGGTCGCGCAGCACCCGGGCGTTGTCGCCGCGGAAGCTTTCGGAGGCGAGCGCCGCGAACCGGGATCCGGGGTGCACGGCGGCGGCCGCGGTGCCGGCCTGCGAGCCGAGCCATCCGAGCAGGGGCTGGTAGACGCCGAAGACCTCGGTGGCGTACGGGAGGGCCCCTTCGAAGTCGGTGACCGGGCGCCCGGTGAACGTCGGGACGCCGCGGGCGGGCAGGACCATGGTCTGCCCGTCGGCGGCCGCGCCGCTGCCGGCGACGGTGAACACGACCGCGCTCCACGGCGCGCCGCTCGGGGACTTGAACAGGCGCACCGACGCGGTGGCGGTGCGGGCCGGCGCGACGAAGGTGATCGTCACCGTGGTCGGCGAGGTCGCGGTGCGCCCGGCGAAGTTGAGCCCGGTGACCGGGTCGCGCCACAGGAACGTGCCGTCCAGCGCGGTGACGTCCGGGTAGGCGCTGGGGTCTTGCACACTGACGCCGTCCGGCAGGGCGAGGGCCACCCGCAGGCCGGCGGGGATGTCGGCGCCCGTGCCGTCGACGCGGTACGACCAGAGCTTGAAGGCGGTTCCGGACCCCGCCGTGGGGATGGGGGCCGTGCCGAGGAAGGTGACGGCGAATGCCATGGCGGACTCCTGGAGGGCGGGGAGGGTCCCCTTGGTGTCCCACCGCGGTCCGGCTCGCTCACCACGGCCGCGGGCGTGCCGCCCGAAGGATGCACACGTTCGTTCGAACGATGCACGTCCTGTGGCGCCTGCCGCCGGCGCGGGGAACGCCACCGCACCGGCGGACCCGCCCGTACCGGCGGGCTCAGTTCCGCGTGGGCCTGGGCTGGACCACCGGCCCCGCCGCCTTGAAGCGGCGCTGCTCTCCGAACCACTCGGGCGTGGCGTTGGACAGGGCGTGGGACAGCAGGGTGCGCAGGAACCAGCCGTGGCCGTGGCCGTTGTCCCGGGCGCTCTGGTCCCAGCCGGCCGGGTTGTCCAGCGGGGGCTCCAGCCAGTGCCGGAAGAAGGACGGCGGCAGGTGGACCACCCCCACACTGCGGTCGTGGTTGTACGCCTCGACGCCGGTGCCCCTGGGGTGCGCGCCCGGTGTCCTGCGCAGGGCGGCCTTCGCGGACGGGCCGCCCTCCCACTCCACGGTGTCCAGGTTGACGGTGGTGGGGCTCTGCAGCCCCAGGCCGCTGCCGAGCAGCGCCCGCTGATGGTCGTCGTAGGAGGTGTAGACGAAGACGCGGGCGTCGCGGTTGACCCGGCTTTTCCAGAACGACGCCCTCTCCAGCAGTGCCTGGAAGCGCTCCAGACGGGCCTTCGCGTCCCCCACGACGAGGTTCGGGTCGAAGAGGTTGATCTGGGACAGGTGGCGGCGGAAGAACGGCGTGTCCGTCACCGTCCTGATCAGCTTCTCGACGCGGTCGCCGCTGTGGCTGTAGCCGGAGAGCATCACCTGCCCGAACTCGGGGTAGCCGTCCTGGACGGGGCGGCCCGTGATCATCCCGGTGGCGAAGAGGAGCACCTCCTGGACCGCCCGGGTCAGGCCCTGCTCCGTCAGCAGGTCGTCGAAGTTGCCTCCTGCGACGGATGCCACCGGGACGACGTAGAGGACGTTCGGCTCGAACCGGTCCGAGGCCAGCAGGTGCTGGGCGACCGCCCGGAAGTCCGTGCACAGGTAGCGCTCGCCGAGTTTGACGTAGGGCTGCTGGCCCTTGAGTCCGGCGGTGACGCAGCCGCGGTCCTTGCCGTCGATGCCGCAGGTGCCCGTCCAGTAGGTGGTGTCGGCGTAGCAGTCCCGGTCGGTCGGGGGGTGGAAGAGGAAGTGGACGTTGACGTTCTGGGTGGCCTCGGCCTTCAGGTGAAGCGCCGCGGTCCTGGACACCCACATCAGGAACAGCTGCGTGGCCTGGTCCCGCTCCGCGACGAGGACGGTCCCGTGCTCGTCCGCCAGGCCGCCGGCGACGTCCGTGTACTGGAGCATCCGGACGTTGAGGCCGTCCGGTCGGGTGGCGTCCAGGACCCGGCGCCCCGGCACGTCGATCCCGCGGTCGCGGTGCAGCACCAGCGGGAGCAGCAGATCGGTGTCGGCGCTGCGGTCGCTCCGGAGGAGTTTGAGGCCGGGGTCCTGGAGCGACTGGAACCGGCTGAAAACGTCGGTCATCATGGGTCGGCACCTCGTTCGCCGCACGGCATGGGGCACTCCGGGACTTCCCGGTGCTCCCCGGCACTCCTCGGAGCGGCCATCCTCGTGCACCGCGGCGCCGAGGCCCGCCGCGACGGGCCGGACGCGGGCGCCCTCGGCCGGCCCACCACCCGAACGGAGCGCCCGGAAGCCCTGCCCTGGCCGGATCCCGATGGTCGCGCTCCGGTCTCTCCCCCGCCGGGGCGCGGGCACGACGGGCGGAGTGGGCGGGGCAGGCGGCGTGAAGGCCGGGTGAAGGACCCGTCGGCAGTCGCAGGGGGCGTGGAGCTGCCCTCTTCACGGGGGTGGGGACGAACCGTTCCCCCGCCGCACCGCACCGCGGACGGCGCGCCCGCCGGGCCGGGCGGGGTTTCAGGGGTGTACGCATGGGGCGAACCGGGCACCGCGGTGCCCCGCCGGGGTGCGGCCGGCGCCGCGGGCCGCGGCGGAATACCGGCCAATGTGACCGGAGCGCCCTCTCGGCGGAGCGGGCCTCGACCTAGACTCGGCAAAACGGTGGCGCCCGGCCGGTATCGATCCGGTCCGAGCCGCGCGCCCACGGGGGGCCAGGCGCATCCGCACCATCCCGCTTGAGCACGCGTGTGCGCTCAGGCACGCATGTGGCACCTCTGCGCGACACCGTCGCACTGCGCGCGGCACCGTCGCGCTGCCGGAGGACGGCGGCTCCCGGGGATCGTGTTCCTGCCAAGAGTCGTCGTCGGGCTTCCGGCCCACGTTCCGGCACGGACCCGGTCCGGCGATCCACCGGGCCGACCCCTTCGACACTCCTCGGGAGACCGCCATGTCCGACCACCTGCAGGACGTCCTCGCGCTCGACGACCTCGACCTCGACCTGGGCGAACTGACCGTCACCGCGCTGCGCGACAGCATCGCGCTGCCGGAGGGCGGCGCGTCCACCAACTCCACTTCCTGCAACTCCTCCTCCAACTCCAGCATCGTGCACCCCACGACGACGTGGTTCTGACGCTCCGCGCTGCCGGGCGTCCTGAACGGCGCCGAGCCCTGCCGAGCCCTGCTGAGCCCTGCTGAGCTGTAGCAAGCCCTGCTGAGCGGCGCCGAAGCACCACGGAACCCGGCGCGTTCCACTGCGAACCCGCCGGGTTCCCCCGCCGTCCCGCCCGCCCTTCGGAGGTCGCCCGCCGTGCCCGACCCTGCCCCGGCCCGGGCCCCGTCCCCGGCCGCACCGGCGCCCGCGCCCGCGCCGCCCGTCCGCACCGCCACGTCCACAGCGGCGTCCACTTCGGCGTCCACTTCGGCGTCCACCGCGGCCTACGCGCTGGTACGCGCCGCCGTGCTCGCCCGGGCCGCGCAGTCCTCCCCCTCCGCCCTCGCCCGGGACCTGCTGGCGCGGCTCACCGCCACGGAGGCCGCCGACGCCGCCCTGCGCCCCGCGCTCGGCGACGACCTGTACGCCAGCCGGGCCGGACACGACGAGGAGTTCCACCGGCGGATCGTCCTGCCCCTGCGCAGGGACCTCCACAACGGCCGCACGCCCCGCGCCGCACAGCTCGCCCGGCTGGGCGACCTGCCCGCCCGGCTCCCCCGGCTCGCGCGGTGGCTGGAGCTGCGGGAGCGGCACGCCCGGCTGCTGGCCGAGCTGGCCCGGGCCGTGCCGCCGGCGCTCGCGGCGGAACGGGCCGCTCTCGCCGCGGTGTGCCGGGAGCCCGCGTTCCGGCGCGCCGTCGCCCTGGGCAGCGCCGACCTGCTGCGCGCGGTGGTCACCGCCTCGGACGTGAGCGCCGAGCGGGGCGGCCGGGCCCGCAAGGAGGAGGCCAAGGTGCTGCGCCACGCGCTGCGGGCGACCGGCAAGGCCAGCCCCCTGTCCTGGTTCACCGCGGTCGGCTGGGCCTCGGACGGCCCGCGCCCGGCCGATGCGGGGACGGCCCCGCGCGCGGTCGTCCGCGCGAACCGGACCCTGGTCGGGGCGCTGGTCCAGGCCCTGCTCGACGAACCCCGGCGCGGCCGGAGCCTGCCGCACCGGATGACCAGCGCCGCCCGCGTCCACGCCGGACGGGCCCACTACCGGCGCACCCGGGTGGAGTTCGTCGGGGGCCGCTACCTCGCCGCGCGCGAGGAGGAGGTCGAGGTCGGCGCCCGGCCGGAGCTTGCGCTGCTCGCCTCCCTGGCCGCGACCCCCGACCCGCCGGAGCGGCTCGCCGCGCGGCTCGCCGAGGCCCTCGGACGCCCCGGCGAGGACCCGGCGGTACGGCGCTTCGTCGAACAGCTCCTCGCCGCCGGGCTCCTGGTGCCCACCGAACCCGTCGACCCGCAGAGCCCCGATCCGCTGGAACAGCTCGCCGCATGGCTCCGGGCCTGGCCCGAGGACGCCGGGCTGGCCCGCAGGATCCGCGGACTCGCCGACGACACGGCCGGGTACGCGTCCGCGCCGGCCGAACGCCGACCGGGCCTGCTCGCCGGCCTGAAGGCCGACTGGCGCCGGGTCCTCGCCGACGCCGGGCGCCCCCTGCCCGACCGGACCACGCCGTTCGACGTGCTCAGCGAGGACGTCCACGCGCCCGCCCCGCCGCAGTCCCGACCGGGCGCCGCCGACCGGGCCGTGCTCGCCGAACTCACGGCGCTGGCCGAGCTGTTCGACCAGGGCCACCTGATCCGCAGGACCGCCCGGGACCGCTTCGTCGCCCGCTACGGCGCCGGCGGCGTCTGCTCCACTCCGTGGGAGTTCGGCGCCGCCATCGACAACGCCTGGGCCGACGTCCCGGTCCCCGACGACATCGCCTCCCTACGGCGGGAGTTCCTCGACCTGCCCGAGGCGGACGGGGAGGTCGTGCTGCCGGCCGACCGGGTGCGCGCCCTGGCCGCCCGGCTGCCCACCTGGACGGCGGGCCGGCCGCTCAGCTACTCCTGGTTCGTCCAACGCGAGCCGTCCGAGGGCCTGTTGTGCGTCAACCACGTCTACTGCGGCTGGGGTCGCTTCACCAGCCGGTTCCTCGACGCCACCGCGCCGCAGGCCGCCGCCGAGGTCGCCCGGCAGATCCGCGCCGGGCTCGGCGAGGACGCGCGCGCCGCCCAGATCCGCCCGGTGGGCGGCTTCAACGCCAACCTGCACCCGCTCCTGCTCGCCGAGGACATCGGGCCCGACCGCCGGTGGACCGCCCTCGCCGAGGCCGACCTCGACCTCGTGCACGACGTCGCCGGCGACCAGCTCCGGTTCCGGCTGCGCTCCACCGGCGAGCACCTCGACGTCCTCTACCTGGGCTTCCTCTCCCCGATCATGCTGCCGCAGCGGCTGGCGCCCCTCCTCGCCGACCACCCGACCGGCATCGTCGCCTTCCCGTCACTGCTGCCCCGCACGACGCTGACCGCCCCCGGCGGCACCGTCACCCGCACACCGCGGCTGCGCCACCGGCATGTCGTCCTCGCCCGCCGCCGCTGGCACCTCCCGGCCGGGGTCCTCGACGCCCTGCGCGCCGACCTCGCCGCCGATCCCGGCCCGGACGGCGTCCCCGCCGCCGCCGTCGCCCGCTGGCGTGCCCGCCTCGGCCTGCCCGAGCAGCTCTTCCTCCACCCCGTGACCGGGCCCGCCGAGGACGCTCCGGCCGTCGACAGCTTCCTCGACCGGCTCCGAGCACCCAAGCCCCAGCCCGTCGACCTCGGCAACCCGCTCCACCTCCGGCACCTGGGCCGGTGGCTCGCCCGCCACCCGCACGGCGCCCTGCTGGAGGAGGCCCTGCCCCTCGTCGGCGGGCAGTCGGAACCGGCGCGGACGGTCGAACTCGTCCTGGAGACCTACCGCCCGGCGCGGCCAGCTGCCCGCCCCCTGCCCGCACCGCCGGTACCGGTGCCGCACCGAGGAGTCGCCCGATGAGCGAGCCGACGACCGAGCCGACGGGTGAGTTGACGGGTGAGCCGATGAGCGGTCCGGCCGGCCGCCCCGCGCCCGGGACCGCCCTCGACGTGATCCTCTACCACTACCAGCCCGTCAAGGCGCGCGCCCTGCGCGAGGCCGTCCTGCCGCTCGCGCGCCGGGCGACGGAGCAGGGGCTGCGCGCCCACGTCGAACGGCACTGGCGGTTCGGGCCGCACCTGCGGCTGCGACTGGAGGGGCCGGCCGATCGGGTGGCCGCCGTGGCGGAGGAGTCCGCCCGGGCGCTGCGGACGTGGGCGGCCGCGCACCCGTCCGTCGCCGACCGCACGCGGGAACAGCTGCTCGCCGAGGCCGCCGTCGCCGGGCGGGCCGAGCTGATCGGCCCGCCGTACGGCCCGCTGGTGCCGGACAACACCGTCCGGGTGGTGCCCGTCGACCCGGCCGCGACGGCCGACCTGCACGCGCTTCTCGGGGCCGAACCCGCCGCGCTGCGCGACGAGTTGATGCGCGCCGGGCTGCCCGCGATCACCTCGGCCTGCTCGTTCCTCGGGGAGCACGGCGACACCGCGCAGGCCCGGGTGCGCCTGGTGCTGACGGCACTGGCGGCGCACGCGAGCACCCATCCGGACGGACTGATCGGCGGGCACTACTCCTTCCTCTCCCATCTGGAGGACTTCCTCGTCCACGAGGACCCGGAGGGCCGGGTCCGAGCGGCCTTCGATCAGCGCTGGGAGCGCAGCGGCCCCGCCGCCACGGAGCTGGTCCGCCGGGTGGCGGCCGGGGACACCCGGGGCTGGGAGCAGGACTGGGCGCGCTGGTCGGCCACGGCCTGGGACCGGGCCGAGCGGCTGCTGGCGGCCGGGGCCGACCTCTCCGGCCGCGGCGAGGAGTACCGGGCCCGCGCGACCGCCCTCGGCGACCCGGCCACCGCCGAACGCTGGGACTTCGAACTGCGCACCCGCTACAGCGAGTTCCACCGGATGCTGACCCGCAGCGACCCCGACGGCACGCTGTTCGACCGCACCCACTACCTGATCTACCGGACCGGCACCAACGCCCTGTACCGGCTCTTCGCGATCTGCGACGTCCGGCCGGTGGAGCGCTACCTGGCCGCCCACCTCCTCGTGCGCAGCGTCCCCGAACTCACCGGACACCGGTGGCGGGACTACATCGCCCGGGTGATCGCCATGGTCGAGGGACCGGCGTGACGGCCCCTCGACCTCGCAGTCGCCGCCCGCGCCCCGCCGGCGCGCCACCGCGGCTACCACCGCCTCCGCACTCAGCTGTGGTTGACGATGATGAAGATGCCCCAGCCGATCGCGGCGAGGACCACCGCGAAGCACACCACGGCAACGGTCCAGCCGAGCGCCCCGGCGGCGCGGCGGGAGACCCCGGCCCCGTCGATCCCGACCGGTGGGTAGAGGGCGCGCACGCCGATGGCGAACAGTGCGGGCAGACCGGCGCCGGCGAGGAATCCGACCACGACGATCTTCCAGAGCGCGTCCAGATCGATCCAGGAGTTCACGGGGCCACCTCGTCCGTGGCGGGAACGGGCTCCGGGTCCGGGATGACCGACCCGGTCCACGCGGCGTTGACGTTCGCCGGGGTGACCGCCGGGTGGCGGGACGCGACGAAGAAGGCGATCGAGGCCAGCACCAGAACGGCGAAGATGGTCACGACGCCCCCGGTGCCGCCGATCCCGTCGGCGACCCAGTAGGCGAGCGCCCCGACCAGTGCCGCCGCCGGGAGGGTGAGCACCCAGGCCACCACCATGCGGCGGGCGATGTTCCACCGTACGACCGCGCCCTTCTTGCCGACTCCCGATCCGAGGATCGACCCGGTGGCGACGTGGGTGGTGGAGAGCGAGTAGCCGAAGTCCGTGGAGGAGAGGATGACCGCGGCCGAGGCCGACTCGCTGGCCATCCCCTGCGGCGGTTCGATCTCCACCAGCCCCTTGCCCAGCGCCCTGATGACCCGCCAGCCGCCGATGTAGGTGCCCAGCGCGATGGCGGTGGCGCAGGAGGCGATCACCCAGTCCGGCGCCTTCGCCCCGGCGCTCAGGGTGCCGCTGGCGATCAGGGCCAGCGTGATGACGCCCATGGTCTTCTGGGCGTCGTTGGTGCCGTGGGCGAGCGAGACCATGCAGGCCGACCCGACCTGACCGCTCCGGAAGCCCCGCGTGCGCGGGCCCTCGGAGACGTCGCGGGTGACGCGGTAGACGAGGTAGGTGCCGAGTGCGGCGACCGACCCCGCGATGAACGGCGACAGGGCGGCCGGCACGATCACCTTGGCGACCAGGCCCTGCCACTTGACGGCGGAGGCCCCGGCCGCCGCCATGGTCGCCCCGACCACACCGCCGATCAGCGCGTGCGAGGAGCTCGACGGGATCCCGACGTACCAGGTCGTCAGGTTCCACAGGATGCTGCCCGTCAGGCCCGCCATGACCACGGTCAGCGTCACGTCCTGGCTCTGCACCAGACCGCTGGCGATCGTCGCGGCGACCGCGGTCGACAGGAAGGCGCCCACCAGGTTCAGCACCGCCGAGACGCCGACCGCGACACGCGGCGGGAGGGCGCCGGTGACGATCGAGGTCGCCATGGCGTTGCCGGTGTCGTGAAACCCGTTGGTGAAGTCGAAACCGAGCGCGGTGACCACCACCAGCGCCAGAACCACGTCATTGCCGGTCACGCGTCCGAACCTAACCCGCCGACCGCCGCCGCCCCGGTCCCCCGCCACCCGTACGGGGCCGGGCGGTGGAGGACACCATCCGATCGGACCAGCACGCCGTGGAGCCGGAGCGGAGCGCACAGGACAGAACCACTACTCGGTCAATAATTGAGTGTCGCCGACCACTTTGGGACTGGTAGCGTCCCGGACGTGGCAAAGCTGAACCAGATCATCGCCGTTGAAAAGGGCGTCAAGTCCAAGTCCTTCCAGGAGCTGACGCAGGCCCACCAGGACCTGCAGAAGCCCGCGCTGCTGGCCGGGATCTCCCGCACCTACCAGCCCAAGGACGAGGAGGGCGAGCAGCTGCCGCCGGAGTCGACCCGTGTGCAGCTGAAGGCCGAGGACATCCTGCGGTCCACCGCGCAGACCCTCACCCGGCTCTTCGACGTGACGGCCACCAAGGACTGGGCCAACATCGGTGCCAGCGCCGACGTGGTGGTCGACGGCCAGGTGCTCCTCGCCCGGGTGCCGGTGCCGTACCTGCTCTTCCTGGAGAAGCAGCTCACCGACCTGTTCACCTTCGTGAAGAAGCTCCCGGTGCTGGACGCCTCCGAGTCCTGGAACCTCGACCCGTCCACCGACGCCTGGAAGACCGAGCCGGTGCGCACCATCCGGACCAAGAAGGTGCCGCGCAACCACGTCAAGGCCGAGGCCACCGAGAAGCACCCGGCCCAGGTCGAGGTCTACTACGAGGACATCGCGGTCGGCTACTGGACCACGGTCAAGTTCTCCGGCGCGCTGCCGGCCCGCCGGGTGAACGAGCTCGCCGAGCGGGTGGAGAAGCTCCAGCAGGCGGTCAAGTTCGCCCGTGAGGAGGCCAACGCGGTCGAGGTCACCGACCAGCGGGTCGGCGAGGCCGTCTTCGGCTACCTCTTCCGGTAGCCCCATGATCGCCCGCCCGGGGAGCCGGGCGGGTGCACCGAGCGCGTCGAACACCCTGTCCGGGAGACCGGGCGGATGCGCTGCACGGTGCGAAAAGCTGACACTGACGTTGAAGCTGACCAGAGGTCTCAGTGGAGGTTCGAGTCCTCCCCCCGGCACCACCGGCCGGGGTAGCCCAAGCAGGCAGAGGCAGACCCCTTGAATCTCAGACTCTCGCTCCAGTCTCAGCATTCGCCGCCGAACACCGGATCGACCGAGTGCGGACGAATATCGACGAATGCAGGTTCAAGTCCTGTCTGTGCCGCTCCGTGGCACGGTAGTTCAAAGGTAGAACGCGTCGATTTCAACCTGATCCGCGACCCTTAAACGTGCCGGTGTGCGCAATTGGGCGGCAAACAGGGGCCCGGGAGCTGGCTACGCTCCCGGGTCCTCTCGCGTTCCCGGGGCGCCGCCCCGGCAGGACCACCCCTACGGCCGGCACACCCCGGCCCGCCGCCGGCGGCGGAGGAGGGCCGCGCGGAGGGCCAGGCGGAGGCGGCCGGTGGTCGGGCGGCCGGCGAGGACGGCCTCGAAGCGGCGGTGATCACGGACCGCACGGAGCACCGCGACATCGTGGGCACCGGGGGCCGGCGGGGCCGGCTCGGCGTGCTGGGCGGCCCGGTAGCTGTCGAAGAGATGCTGCTGCAGTGCGTTCATGCGCCCACCGTGCACCCCGGCGGCCCCACAAGTCCCGTCGATTGACGGCCCCCGTCAAATGACGGCCCGGCTCCCCCCGCCCGACCCGGCGCCGAGGCGGCCAGGCACCATGGAGGGGTGAGCGTGACCATTGACATCACCGGACTGCCGCACGAGCGGATCACCTTCTGCCCCTCGCCCCTGGCCGAACTGAGCAACGCGCTGCACGCGCTGGCCGAGCCCGCTCACCACTCCCGGCTGCACGCGTGGACGACGACGACCGCCGCCGCGCTCAAGCCGGAACTGGCCGACCGGCTGCTCGAAGCCGACTTCATGTGGCGGTCGACGCGCTCCGACTTCCTGATGCCGGCCCGGCCCCGGGAGACCCTCACCGAGGAACTGGACGACCTCGACCGCATGGAGGACGAGAAGTTCGTCGGCGCGGCGCTGGAGATCTCGTGCAGCATCAGCCACTACCCCAAGGGCCTGCCGTCGCCCCTGGTCGACGCGTGGTCGCGGCGCCGCGCGCTCGACCTGGCGGCGGCGCGCGGCCCGCGCCAGGCGGCCTTCGTCGAGCGGATGCTCGCCGAACCCACCGCCACGCGCGCGTGGATCCGGCGCCTCCTGGAGGACTGCGACCAGGCGTTCTTCGCCGACACCTGGCGCCGGGTCCGCGTCCAGCTCGCCGCCGACGCCCAGCACAAGACCGAGCTGCTGCGCCGCAAGGGCCTGGCGGAGGCGCTCACGGCCGCGTCACCGGCGCTGAGCCTGGAGGAGGACGAGCACGGCAGCCGCATCGTCGTCGACAAGCTCGTCCACGGCCGCACCGAGGCCCGCGGCGCCTCCCTCACCCTGATACCGACCGTCTTCGGCTGGCCGCACCTCTTCACCCTGTACGGGCCGGGCTGGCAGCCCGTGATCCAGTACCCGGCGGCCGCCCACGAGGTCGGCGGCGCCGAGCCGGTGGAGACGGTCAAGCTGCGCCTGGACGCGCTGACCCACCCCCTGCGGATGAGCCTGTGCCGCAACCTCGCGCGCGGCGCGTACTCGACCAGCGAGCTGGCCGACGCCTACGGCATCACCGCCCCGGAGGTCTCCCGCCATCTCACCGTGCTGAAGAAGGCCGGGCTGGTCATCACCCGGCGCCGGGGCCGCTACGTCCTCCACCAGCTCGACATCTCGGTCGTGGCCCGGCTCGGCAGCGACTTCCTGGAGTCCGTGCTGCGGTGAGGACGGCCGGGCGGCCGGACGCCAGGCGGGGGCGGGGGGGCGGGCCGCCGCGACGGGCGGATCGGCCCGGCAGCCCGTACCGCCACCACCCGCCCGCCCGCGCGTCAGGACCAGGGCTCCCCCGGACGGGGTCCACCGCCGAGGACGAGCAGCGCCTCTCCCGTGGACGGGTCGCCCGGCCGCCGTACGGACCTGCCGTAGGCACTCGCCGCGTTGCCGAGCGCGAGGAGGGCCTCCGCACTCGGCAGCGCGGCCCGGTCGGGACGGAGGCGGTCGGCCGCCAGCCGGGAGAGCCGGGCGATCGTCTCGCACGCGCGGACCGACATGTTGCGAAGGAACTCCGCGACGCGCCGGTCGCCGAGGAGACGGCCCGCGGACTCGCCGGCCCGCTCGGCGAGCGTGTCCCAGACCCGGGAGACGGCGTCACGAACGGTGCGAAGCTGCTGCCACTCGGGGACGGCGCGAAGGGCGAGGGCGTGCCGGTCGACGGCGCGGAGTGCGGCGTTCACCGCCATCGCTCCGCTCCTCGTACCCACGTGCCCCGTCCCGTCGGCGGCCGGCGCTTCCGATGCGTCGGGGAGCGCGGCGACGTGCTGCCAGTGGACCTGGAGCGCCTCCACATCGGCCTCAAGAACCGCTCTCAGATCCCCGGCGGTGCTCCGCCCCTCGGGCACGGCCTCCTTCCAGGCCTCCGCCACCTCGTACAGCTGCGCTCTGAGGTCCGGCAGGTCGGCGCCTTCCGCGGCCTGCCGGCCCTCCGTCCGTGTCAGGGGCAACTCCGGTCCCCACAGGGGGAGTTCATCTCCGGCCGGCGTTTCGTCGACGGCTTCGACCGAGCCCTGGACCGCACTGGCGACTGACTCGCTGCGACCCGCTCCAGGACCGGCAGCGGCGTTCTCCGGTGAATTCACTGAGCGCATTCTCCAACTTCCGGACGACGAAGGGTCATGGCTGCCTCTCTGCCCTCGCGCAGGAAGGAGTGTTCGACACGAGCAGCACTCCCGAGGCGCTGAACTCACCTGGTGTAACAGCTCTGTTGAGGGTTGTCGACCGATGCGACCGACGTGTCTCCGACTCCCGGTCCAAACCGCCCGCGGGGGTGTGATTCCGGCTTTTCCAGCCAAGTGGTTGCCGCCGTGACGCTTTACCGACCATATGCCCGGGTGGATCCCGTGACCGTGGGTGATGACCCTACTCGGCTCAGCGGGGATTGCCGGGCACCACCGGGCCCGGAAGGCTGGGAGCCCGGGGGAAGCATCCGGAACACCAGGAGTCTTCGCGCATGTCCCCGAAAGCGATCGCCGCCCTCGCCGTGGGCCTCGCCGGCACCATCGCCCTCACCGACGCCGCCGGCCACTACGTGCGGGTCTCCAACCTCGAAGGCAGCCTCTCCGGCGCCAGCACGTTCGTCGTGCGGACCAGCAGTGACCCGGCGGGCGCCCGCATCCGGTGTACAACATCCCCGCCCGGCCCCTGATCAGCCCCGACGTGCAGTCCGTGGTTCCGCCCCGGGTCCACCTCGCGCTCTCCGACATCCGGATGAGCGTCCTGCCCGAGTTCGCCACGGTCATGAACCAGACGTTCGGCGACGGCACCATCCAGCCCGGCGACCGGCTCGGCACCTGCACCGCCGAGACCACCTCCTGAGTTCCCTCGCGCCTGCCGCCGTCCGGACGGTGGGTGGGGTGGGCCGGGCGGCTGTGCGACGGCCCCGATGGACGCGCGGGGCCGAGCCGGGGCGGGCCCGGTAGATTCACTCCCCCACCACCGACCGAGGGAGCACCCGTGCCCGACCGGCCCAGCCTGCTGTACGTGACCGACCTGGCCTACCCGGCCCGCGGGCGGCGGTACGGCGACGAGGACGTCTTCCTCACCTCCCGGCTGCGGGAGTGGTTCGACCTGGCCCTGTGCCACCCGCTGGACGCCCGGGCCCTGATGGGGCGCTTCGACGCGGTCGTGGTGCGCAACAGCGGTCCGGTGCTGCGCTACCGGGAGGAGTACGCCCGCTTCCGCGACCGGGCCCTGGCCGACGGCGTGCGGGTCTACAACCCGCTGACCGGGCGGGGTGACATGGCCGGGAAGGGGTACCTGCTGGACCTGACCGAGGCGGGCCGCCCCGTCATCCCCACCGTCGACCGGCCGCAGGACCTCGACCGGCTGCCCGCCGCCGACCGCTACGCGGTCAAGCCCAGGGAGGGCGCGGACAGCATAGGCCTGCGCTTCCTCACCCGCGAGGAGCTGGACGGGCTCGACGCGTGGGGCGAGGTGCTGGTCCAGCCGCGGATCGACTTCCGCTACGAGGTCTCGTTCTACTTCGTGGACGACGCCTTCCAGTACGCCCTCCACGCGCCGGATCCGGCCCGGCGCTGGGTGCTGGAGCCGTACGAGCCGAACGCGGCCGACCTCGCGTTCGCGCGGAGCTTCGTCGACTGGAACACGCTCGCCCACGGGATCCAGCGGGTGGACGCCTGCCGCGCGCCGGACGGGAGCCTGCTCCTGGTCGAGCTGGAGGACCTCAACCCGTACCTGTCCCTCGACCTGGTAGCCGAGGAGGTCCGGGAGGGCTTCGTCGAGGCCCTGGCGGATTCACTGCACCACTTCCTGGGCTGACCGGCCGGGGCGGAACGACGGACCGCCGCCCCGGGAGGCGTCTCCCGGGGCGGCGGCAGCGCGCGCCGTCAGCAGATCCGCGGCAGCTGCTCGCCCATCGGCAGGTCGACCACCCGGGTGCCACCGAAGCCCGTGCGGGCCACGACCATCCCCGGGTGCTCGTCCACGCACTCGCCGATCACCGCCGCCTCCGCGCCGAGCGGGTGGGCGCGCATGGCGGCGAGCACGGCGTCCGCCGTGCCGCGCGGGACGAAGGCGACGAGCCGGCCCTCGTTGGCGATGTACATCGGGTCCAGGCCCAGCACCGCGCAGGCGTTGGCCACCGGCTCCGGGACGGGGACGGCGGCCTCGCTGAGCACGACGCCCACCCCGGCTGCGGTCGCGATCTCGTTGAGCGCCGCCGCCAGGCCGCCCCGGGTGGGGTCGCGCAGCACGTGCAGGTCGGCGGTGGCCGCGAGCATGGCCTCGACCAGGCCGCCGAGCGCCGCGCTGTCGCTGCGCACGTCGACGCCGAACTCCAGTCCCTCCCGGACGCTCATGATCGCCACGCCGTGCAGCCCGATCGGCCCGCTGACGATCACCACGTCGCCGGGCCGGGCGCGCTGCGGGCGGATGTCGACCCCGGCCGGGACGATCCCGATGCCCGCGGTGTTCAGGTAGACGCCGTCCCCGTGCCCGGCCTCGACCACCTTGGTGTCCCCGGTGGCGATCTCGACCCCGGCGGTGCGGGCGGCGGCGCCGATCGCCCTGGCGACCCGGTCCACCACGGCCATCTCCACCCCCTCCTCCAGGATGAAGCCGCAGGACAGGTAGGCGGCCCGGGCCCCGCTCATGGCGAGGTCGTTGACCGTGCCGTTGACGGCGAGGTCGCCGATGCAGCCGCCGGGGAAGAACAGCGGCCGCACCACGTAGGAGTCGGTGGAGAAGGCGAGCCGGGCACCGCCGAGCTCCAGCACGGCGGAGTCGCCGAGCCCGGCGAGCACCGGGCCGCCGAAGGCCGGCGCGAAGAGGTTCTGCACCAGTTCCGCGGACAGCGCGCCGCCGCCGCCGTGGCCCATCACCACCCGGGGGTGGTCGCGCAGCGGCAGCGGGCAGCTCCAGCCGGAGAAGTCGGGCCGCCCGGCGTCCGGTTCGACGGACGGTTCGGCATCCGGTGCGGCGGACGGTTCGGCGGGGGGTCCGGCGAGCGCTTCGGTGAGCAGTTCGGTGTCAGCCAACGCGGCTCGCCTCCTGGGTCTCCTGACGGTCCTGAAGCCGGACGGACGTCGCACCCGGCACACCGAGCCGCCGGTACAGGTAGTACGCCGCGCACGCCCCCTCGCTGGACACCATCGTGGCGCCGAGCGGCGTGCGCGGTGTGCAGACGGTGCCGAAGGCCTCGCACTGGTGGGGCTTCAGCAGGCCCTGCAGCACCTCGCCGCTGCGGCACTCGGCGGGTTCGCGGGTGGTGATCCCCGAGACGTCGAAGCGGTGCTCGGCGTCGTGGTCCCGGTAGCGGGGCGAGAGCCGCCAGCCGCTGCGCGGGATCACCCCGATGCCCCGCCAGGCGCGGTCGGCCACCTCGAAGACGTCCTCCAGCATGGCGCGGGCCGCCGGGTTGCCCTCGGGGCGGACGGCCCGCGGGTAGGCGTTGTCGACGGTGTGCTCCCCGCGCTCCAGCTGCCGTACGGTGCGCCGGATGCCTTCCAGGATGTCCAGGGGTTCGAAGCCGGTGACGACGATCGGCACCCGGTGGCGCTCCGCGAGCGCCGGGTACTCGGCGGTGCCCATCACGCTGCAGACGTGCCCGGCGGCGAGGAAGCCCTGGACCCGGCAGTCCGGCGAGTCCATGATCGCCTCGATCGCGGGGGGCACCCGGACGTGGGAGACCAGCATGCTGAAGTTGCGCAGCCCCTGCTTCCTGGCCAGGTGGACGGCCATGGCGTTCGGCGGGGCGGTGGTCTCGAAGCCGATGCCGAAGAAGACCACCTCCTTGTCCGGGTTCTCCCGGGCGATCCGCAGGGCGTCGAGCGGTGAGTACACGACCCTGACGTCGCCGCCCTCACCGCGCACCCGGAACAGGTCCCGGTCGGTGCCGGGCACCCGCAGCATGTCCCCGAAGGAGCAGAAGACCACCCCCGGCCGGGCGGCGATCGCCAGTGCCCGGTCGATCATCTCCAACGGGGTGACGCACACCGGGCAGCCCGGCCCGTGGATCAACTCGACCTCGTCCGGCAGGAGTTGGTCGATGGCGTGCCGGATGATGCTGTGCGTCTGGCCGCCGCAGACCTCCATCAGCGCCCACGGCCGGGTGACCGTCGCCCTGATGTCGGCGAGCAGCCCGGCCGCCAGCTCGGGGTTGCGGAACTCCTCCAGGTACTTCACCGTCCGGCCTCCTCGGTCATGTCCGCCGCTCCGGCCGCACCCGCCGCCGCCCCGGCGGCCTCCCACGGGTCGCCGAACTCCTCCTGCAACAGCCCGAGCTCCTCGAAGAGGGCGAGGGTGCGCCGGGCCGACTCCTCGTCCAGGCGCTGCAGCGCGAAGCCCACGTGGACGATCGCGTACTCCCCCACCGCCAGGTCGGGCAGGTACTCCAGGCAGACGTCCTTGATCACGCCGCCGAAGTCCATCACCGCCATCCTGGTCCCGTCCCGCTCCCCGATCTCCGTCACCCTGCCGGGCACCGCCAGGCACATCCGCGCTCACTCCTCCCGGGTGGCCGCCGACCGGGCGGCCACCATCAGCTGGCCCAGCGCCAGCCCTCCGTCGTTGGGCGGCACCCGGCGGTGCCGCAGTACGGTGAAGCCGTCCTCCCCGAGCCCGCTCGCGCAGGCGGAGGAGAGCAGCGCATTGGCGAAGACCCCGCCGCTGAGCGCCACGGTGGTGGTGCCGTGCCGTTCCCGGACGGCGGCGCAGATCCGCCGGACCAGCTCGGCCACCGCGCCGTGGAAGCGGGCGGCGACCAGCCCCGCGGGCGCGCCCGCGGTGACGTCGGCCACCACCGCGGCCAGCACCGGCCCGGGGTCGGCGATCCAGCCGTCCGCCCGCGCCGACAGGCCGAACGCGTAGCCGCCCGCCCGCTGCGCCGCCCCGCACACAGGGCCGTCCTCGCGGCCGAACCCGCAGGCCGCCGCCTCCAGTTCGATCGCCGCCTGGGCCTCGTACCCGGCCCGCTGGCAGATCCCGGCGAGCGAGGAGACCGCGTCGAACAGCCGGCCCATGCTGGAGGTCGGCGCACAGTTCAGCCCCCGCTCCAACTGGCGCTCCAGCAGCCGTAGTTCCTCGCCCTCGCAGGCCCGGACCGGCGGCAGCTGCGGCAGCCGGGGCAGCCCGGCCGCGCGCAGGTGGGCGAGCGCCGTCCGGTAGGGGCGCTCGACGGCCGCGTCCCCGCCGGGCAGCGGCACGTACCGGAGGTGGGCGAGGCGGCGGAACCCGTCGTAGTCCGCCAGCAGCACCTCGCCGCCCCAGATCGCGCCGTCCTCGCCGTAGCCGGTGCCGTCGAAGGCCACCCCGAGCACCGGCCGGCCACCGTCCAGGCCGTGTTCGGCCATCACCGCGGCGATGTGGGCGTGGTGGTGCTGGACCCGGTGCACCGGCCGGCCGGCGGCGGTCCGCTCGGCGTGCCGCAGCGAGCGGTAGCCGGGGTGGCGGTCGGCGGCCAGCAGTTCCGGCCGTACGCCGCTGACCGTGCCGAGCTGCTCGACCGCCCGCTCGAAGGCCCGCAGGGTGGCCAGGTCGTCCATGTCGCCGATGTGGCCGGACAGCCAGGCGTAGCCGTCCCGGGCCAGCGCGAAGGTGTTCTTGAGGTCGCCGCCGACGGCCAGGACGGGGCGGACGGGCACCGGCAGCGGGATCGGGAGCGGCGCGTACCCGCGCGAACGGCGCAGCGGCAGCTGTTCGCCGTCCACCACCCGCACCACGGAGTCCTCGCAGGGGACGTGGATCGGCCGGTCGTGGGTGAGCCAGCCGTCGACCAGCGGGGCGAGGCGCTCCAGCGCCTCCCGGTCCTCGGTGACGATCGGCTCGCCGGAGCGGTTGGCGCTGGTCATCACCAGCAGGTCCGGCCCGGGGGCGGCGAGCAGCAGGTGGTGCAGCGGCGTGTACGGGAGCATCACCCCGAGGTCGGGGCTGCCCGGGGCCACCGCCTCGGGCACCGGCAGGCCCGTGCGGCGGAGCAGGACGATCGGCCGCACGGGCCCGGTGAGCAGCTCCCGCTCGACCGGGTCGACGGGCAGCAGGCGTTCGACGGTGGCGAGGTCGCGGGCCATCACGGCGAAGGGCTTGTCGCCGCGCCGCTTGCGCCGGCGCAGCAGGGCGACGGCCGCGGTGTCGCGCGCGTCGCAGGCGAGGTGGTAGCCGCCGATGCCCTTGACGGCGAGGATCGCGCCCTCGGCGAGCAGCCGTCGGGCCTCCGTGAGGGCCTGTTCCCCGGCGAGTCCGGGGCGTCCGGGGCGTCCGGGGCGTCCGGGCACGGTCAGCGCGAGTGCGGGCCCGCAGGCGTGGCAGGCGACGGGCTGGGCGTGGAAGCGGCGGTCGGCGGGGTCGGTGTACTCCCGGGCGCAGTCCGGGCACATCGGGAAGCCGGCCATGGTGGTGTTGGCCCGGTCGTACGGGAGGCCGGTGACGATGGTGTGCCGGGGGCCGCAGTTGGTGCAGCTGATGAAGGGGTGCCGGTGGCGGCGGTCGGCCGGGTCGGCGAGTTCGGCCAGGCAGTCGGCGCAGACGGCGGTGTCGGGCGGGATCAGGGTGGTGCGGGGGCCGTCGGGGCTGGACGGGACGATGCGGAAGCCGGTGGCGCCGGTGGTGGCGAGCGGCGCGTGTTCCACCGAGTGCACCTGGGCGAGCGGCGGCGCGTCGCCGGCCACGCGCCGGCAGAAGGCGTCCAGGGCGTCCGGGCTGCCCTCGACCTCGGCCAGGACGCCCTCGCCGGTGTTGGTGACGGTGCCGGCCAGGCCGAGTTCACCGGCCAGCGTGTGGACGAACGGGCGGAAGCCGACCCCCTGCACCAGGCCGCGGACGGCGACCCGCCGCCGCTCGCGGTCGAGCCCGGGGTGACCGGCCGTCACGCGCGCTCCCCCACGGCGGAGCGGCCGTGGTGGTGCCCGTGGTCGTGTTCGTGCCCGTCGTCGTGCGCGTGCCCGTGGTCGTGCGGCGCCGCCGACATCACCGGCCGGTGCGGCTCGGCTCCCTCCAGCACGGCCAGCGCCCGGTCCAGCAGCGCCCCGATGCCCTCGCCCGTCCGGGCGGAGGTGTTCAGCACCGTCACCCCGGGGTTGACCCGCTGGACGTTGGCCAGGAACGCCGCCTCGTCGAACTCGGCCGCCGCGGCGAGGTCCGTCTTGGTCACCAGCACCAGGTTGGCCAGCCCGAAGGCCGTCGGGTACTTGAGCGGCTTGTCCTCCCCCTCGGTCACCGAGGCCAGCACCACCCTCAGCGTCTCGCCGAGGTCGTAGGAGGCCGGGCAGACCAGGTTGCCGACGTTCTCCACGAACAGCAGCCGGCACTCGGCCGGCAGCCAGCCGTCCAGGTGCCCGGCGAGCATCCGCGCCTCCAGGTGGCAGAGCCCGTCGGTGAGCACCTGCTTCACCGGGGCGCCCGAGCGGGCCAGCCGGCGGGCGTCGTTCTCGGTGGCGAGGTCGGCGGTCAGCGCGGCGACCTCCACCCCGCGCCGCCGGGCCAGCCCCAGCTCGGCCTCCAGCAGCGCGGTCTTTCCGCTGCCCGGGCTGGACAGCAGGTTCACCGCGACCGTCCCCCGCGCCTCCAGCGCCTCCCGCAGCCGGCGGGCGCTGTCGTCGTTGCGGGCGAGGACCGCCTGACGGAGGTCGACCGTGCGGCACATCGGCATCAGCCTTTCTGTTCGGCCCGGACGTCCCGGACCTCGGCCCGGACGTCCCGGGCTTCGGCCCACTGGACGTCGAGGATCTGCAGTTCACGGCCGGACAGCAGCTCGACGCCGCCACCGCCGGAGCAGCTCGGGCAGCCGAGGTCCGGCGGCATGCCGACCGCCCACTCGACCGCGCAGGGGGTGCAGCGGGCCCGGGCCGCGACGGATTCGGTGTCCAGCACGGCGCCCGCCACCAGCGTTCCGGTGCAGGCGAGTTCGAAGCAGAAGTCGAGGGCCTCGGGCACCACGCCGGCCAGCTCCCCGACCCGCAGGCGCACCCGCGCCACCCCGGGGGCCCCGTGTTCGCGCGCGGCCGTGTCCACCTGCTCGACGACGGCTTCGGCGATCGACATCTCGTGCATGGGTCCCTTCCCGGAGCGGGCGGCAACGCGCCCCATTACAGGGCGCGGTGGCGGCGTCGGCCCGCAGCCGCGCCGCCACCGCACGCGGGGCTGCGCCGTTCGCAGCAATCCGCTCCCCACCTCGGATCACATCCGGTCACATCGGCTCACACGGCTCGCACGGCTCACATCCGGGAGATGTGCAGGTACCGCTTGATGTCCGGCAGGCTCTGCCAGACCAGTGCGCCGATGGCCGCCAGCAGGGCGACGCAGAACAGTTTCCTCAGCATGGTGTTGTCTCCTTCTCCGGCTGCGCGGCCTCGTCCACGACCCGCAGGACCACTCGGACCGCCTCCTCCACGGCGGCGGCGACGGGCTCGCTCAGCCCGATGCCCTCCTCCAGCGACGCCGGCTCGCAGCCGACCACCAGCACCCGTTCCGGCGGCTCGCCGCCGGTGCTGGGGGGGAAGGGGGCCAGCAGCGCCAGTACGGCGTCCGGCCCCATCCGGTGCCCGTCCAGGACCGGCGCCTCCAGCGGCTCTCCGGTGTCCGCCTCGATCAGGTAGACGGTGCCGGGCGCCCCGCCCCGGCAGGTGGCGTCCACCAGAACGGCGGTGCGGTGGCCGTCGAGCAGCCGGTAGGCGAGGTCCACGCCGCGCACGCCGACGTCGGCCAGCTCGACGCCGGCCGGCAGCGGGTGGGCGGACAGCCGCCGGACGGTCTCGACCCCGAAGCCGTCGTCGCCGAGGAAGATGTTGCCCACCCCGGCGACCAGCACCGTCGAGCCCGCCGTCACGATCCCTCCAGCGGTGTGACCTCGTCGGGCTGGAAGTAGCGGAACCGCCCCTGGGCCCGCCACAGGTCGGCGCCCGGGTCGTCCTCCACGGTGACGGCCAGGTGCACCGAGCCGTCAAGGTCGTGCAGCACGGCCTCCACGACGCCGGTCCGCCCGTCCAGGAAGAGGTCCTGGGCGTCGGTGCGCCGCCGGCCGGGCCGCAGCAGGACCCGGCTGCCGGCGCCGACCTCGTGGCCGTCGACCAGCACCCGGTCCCGCTCGGGGTCGACCGCCGGGTCGTCGCCCGGATCCCACCAGGGCTGTTCGCCGCCGTCGACGGCGCCGCCGCCGGTGACCTCGCGCAGCCCGCGGATGGCCCCGTGCAGCCGCTCCAGCACCTCGGGGGGCATGGACTCGGCCAGGTCGATCACCGCGCCGGCCCGCTCGTCGGTGCCGCGGGCCTCCCGCTTCTCCTCCTCGGTCAGGGCGGCCGTCCGCAGCGCCAGGATCTCGTCGATCTCGGTGGCGTCGTACAGCGTGCCGAGGCTCTCCGGGGCGATCCGCGGGTGGTCCTCCAGGATGATCGGCGAGGACAGCACCACCGAGCGGTCGCCGTCCGGCCCGGCCAGCACCGGCCAGGTGCGCTCGTTGCGGCACCGCTCGACGGCCGGGCGGGCCCACTCGGGCGGGTCGGTGACGGACAGGAAGCGTCCGTGCTCCAGCCCGAGCAGCAGGTGCGCGGAGACCAGCGAGTGCGGCAGGGCCTGGTCGCGGGTGGCCCCCCGCGGCGGCCTCCAGGGGGAGGTGTTCTCCACCTCCACGGTCAGCCGCTGCGCCCGGTACGGGCCGGGCAGTTCCTCGGCCCGCAGCCAGACCAGGCCGTCGACCTGTTCGCGCCGTCGCACCACCCGGCCGACGACGGCGCCGTCCTCGTGCACCAGACCGGTCTCGCCGACGCCCGGCAGCCGGAACGGCCGCTGCACCCCTTCGCCGTCCACCTCCTCGACCGGGACCAGGAGTTCGACCCTTTCCTCGGCGCCCTCGTCCCACTCGACGAGGTCCCGGTCGGCCAGCTCCAGGCGCTCCACCGACTCGAAGCCGGCGGCGGTGGCCCGTTCGACGGTGCGCCGCTGGACCCGCAGGAAGCGCAGCTCGACCGCCAGCAGGTCCCCGCCGCGCGCCTCCATCAGGCACTCGGTGCGCTGGTGGGAGTGCTCGCCGCCGACCGCGGTGTACTCGGGCGGCACCAGGACGCCGAACTGCCAGCGCAGCCGGTTCTTGGCCGCCGAGGCGCGGTACGGGTAGAGCACGTAGCCTTCCAGCAGCACCGCGTCGGCGACCTGCCGGGCGGCCGCGAAGCCGCGCTCGATCCGCTCCGGGAAGCCGCTCACCGGACCGTCCCCCCGATCGCGGCCGCCGTGAGCAGCTCGCGCACCGTCGCCTCCCAGGAGGGCAGGGCCCGCCGGGAGCGGTAGGCCAGCAGCTCGTCCATGACGTCCTCCGGCAGCCGCAGCCAGCCGCTGCCGGGGAAGTGCCGGTCGATCGCCTCCTGCCAGACCCGCACCGGCATCCGCACCCGGGCCTCCCGGTCCCAGGGCACCGGGCTGACCTGGAAGCCGCCGGGGCCGGAGAAGGCGGTGCCGGAGAAGAGCAGCAGCAGCGGCACCTCGCCGCCGTCCAGCGCCCGGAAGTAGCGGGCCGAGGCGACCTCCTGGTCGTAGGTGCAGGGCACCGAGAGGTCGATCTCCGTGCCGCCGGTGAAGCCGGGCACCAGGAGCGGCACGGTGGCGAACTGGACCGGGTTGAGCGTGGTGGCCCAGCGCTGCCGCTCGCCGAACAGGTCGGTCAGCCGCTCGCCCTCGGTGTCGCCGTACGGCCGGCGGCCCGGTTCGATCCGCAGCTGGCACTGGAGGGCGAGGGCGTGCACCCGGGTGTCGGCCGGGGCCGTGATGCGCAGCCGGAACACCAGGGTCGGCCCGGCCGCGTACGGGTCGGACCGCACGCCGGTGCAGGCGAAGGCGAGGGCCGTCACGCCGTCACCTCCGCGGGCAGCGGGCGGGCCCGGTCGGCCAGCCGCGCGAAGAACGCGTCGAGTTCGGCCCGTGCCTCGGCGCCGCCGTCGAAGCCGTGCCAGCACCGCCGCAGCCGGCCGACCAGCTCGTAGCAGACGTCGATCGGCACCAGGAGGCACGTCACGCGTTCCTCGGTGCGGCGCAGCAGCAGCGCCTCCACGTCCGGTTCCAGGGCGTCGGCCAGCCGGCTGCCGCCGAGGGCGCGCTGCCAGGTCGCCTCGTCCAGCTCGCTCTCGGTGGCGCCGGCCGGGCCGGGGTAGAAGGCGAGCAGCTGGTCCATCACCGTGTTGCGGAACAGGAAGGCGGTGCCGACCGGGATGCCCAGCACCGACCAGGCCTGCTGGTCCAACTCGTGGGCCGGGTCGGCGAGGTAGCGGTCCGGCACGGTGCGGTAGCGGCCGCCGGCCGCGCCCGGCTGCTGGAACAGCAGGCCGCAGGCGGTGCAGGCGCACGCCAGGGCGCGCTCCTCGACGTCCACCAGGTGGCGGTGGCCGGCGGGCAGGTCCCGGCCGCAGAACGCGCACTGCTCGGGGCGCGGCGGGGCCGGTTCGCGCAGCCGGTGCAGCAGGGCGGTCCCGTCGCGGGAGATCCGGCGGGTGTTCATCGGGCCTCCGCGGGCTGCGGCGGGCGGGTGCCGATCTGGAGCAGTTGCGGGGCGCGCTCCAGTTCCACGGCGGTCACCTCGGGCGCGTGGCAGGCGAGCACGGCCTCCACCTCCTGTTCGCCGCAGCCGCAGCCGGTGGCCGTGCGGCGCAGCCGCAGGACGCCGGTGGCCGGGTCGAAGCCGGCCACCTCGACCCGCTCGGACAGGGCGGCCAGCGCCCGGTCGATCCGGGCGGGGAGGTCCTCGGGGTGCAGGTCGTGCAGGAGCAGCACCCCGGCGACGGCCGGGTCGTCCAGCATCCGGTCCAGCGCGGGCGGGGGCAGCGCCGGGACCATCCTGGCCAGGCCCTGGCCGTAGAACTCCATGAGCTCCCGGACCAGTTGCTCGCCCGCCTGCTCGGCGCCGCTGCCGGCCAGGGCGTCCAGGGCCTCGTGGATCCGCTGCCCGGTCCGCTCGGCCGTCATGCGGTGAGCCCGCTCAGGCCGGTGGGCACGTGCATGGTCTGCACGGTGCGCCCGCCGCCGACGTACATGTGCACGCCGCAGGGCAGACAGGGGTCGAAGCTGCGCACCGCGCGCATGATGTCGATGCCCTTGAAGGTGTCCGGGGGGTTCTCCTCGAAGATCGGGGTGTTCTGCACCGCGTCCTCGTACGGGCCGGGCGTGCCGTAGCTGTCCCGGACGCTGGCGTTCCACGGGGTGGGCGGGTACGGGTGGTAGTTGGCGATCTTGCCGTCGCGGATCACCATGTGGTGCGAGAGCACGCCGCGCACGGCCTCGGTGAAGCCGCAGCCGATCGACTCGTCCGGCACCTCGAAGCGCTCCCAGGTCTGGCTGCGCCCGGCGCGGACCTCGTCGAGCGCCTTCTCGGCGAAGTGGAGGGCGGCGGCGGCCGCGTACGCCTGGAAGTAGGTGCGGGCGCGGTTGCGCTCGATGGCGTTGCTCCACTGCGGGATCTTCCACTCGAAGGTGACCTCGGGCTTGGTCATCGAGCGGGGCAGGTTGATCTGCACGCTGTGGCCGGTGGCCTTGATGTAGCCGATGTCGACCAGCCCGGACAGGGCGGTGGACCACAGCCGGGCGATCGGGCCGCCGCCGGTGTCGAGGGCGAGGTGGTCCTTGCCGTCGAACCAGCGCGGGGACATCACCCAGCTGTACTTGTCGTCGAAGTTCCGCTTCTGCGGGGCGGGGATGGTGTGCTGGTTCCACGGGTGGCGGGGGTCGACGGGGTTGCCCAGCGGGTCGTGGGTGACGAACAGGTCCTTGCCCTGCCAGTCCTCGTAGTAGGAGCTGCCGAGCAGGATGCGGATGCCCAGGTTGATCTGCGTCAGGTCGTTGGTGACGAGCTTGCCGTCCACCACGACGCCGGGGGTGACGAACATCCGCCGGCCCCAGTCCGTCATGTTGCGGTAGGTGAAGTCGCAGTGGTCCGGGTCGTTGAGGCTGCCCCAGCAGCCGAGCAGGACCCGGCGCCGGCCGACCTCCTCGTAGCCGGGCAGGGCCTGGTAGAAGAAGTCGAAGAGGTCGTCGTGCAGCGGCACGACCTTCTTCATGAACTCGACGTAGCGCATCAGCCGGGTCAGGTAGTCGGTGAACAGCTGCACCGTGGCGACGGTGCCGACGCCGCCCGGGTAGAGCGTGGAGGGGTGCACGTGGCGGCCCTCCATCAGGCAGAACATCTCCCGGGTGTAGCGGCTGACCTGGAGCGCCTCGCGGTAGAACTCGCCCTCGATGGGGTTGAGCGAACGCATGATGTCGGCGATCGTCCGGTAGCCGTGGTCGCCGGCGTGCGGGGCCTCGGTGCGCTCGGCCTGCTCCAGGACGCCGGGGTTGGTCTCGCGGACCATCTTCTCGCAGTAATCGACCCCGACCAGGTTCTCCTGGAAGATGTTGTGGTCGAACATGTACTCGGCGGCCTCACCGAGGTTGATGATCCACTCGCCCAGGTGCGGGGGCTTCACCCCGTACGCCATGTTCTGCGTGTAGACGGAGCAGGTGGCGTGGTTGTCGCCGCAGATCCCGCAGATCCGGCTGGTGATGAAGTGGGCGTCGCGCGGGTCCTTGCCGCGCATGAAGACGCTGTAGCCGCGGAAGACCGAGGAGGTGCTGTAGCACTCGGCGACCCGCTTCTGCTTGAAGTCGATCTTCGTGTGGATGCCCAGGCTGCCCACGATGCGGGTGATCGGGTCCCAGGACATCTCGGTCAGGCCGCTGCCGTCGCCGGCCGCCCTGGTGGTCGGTGTTGCCATCGTTGCTGTCGTGTCCTTGTCTCTGGGAGCGGGCCCCGGCGAGCGGGCGGGGGGGTCGTCGAACGGGTGGGGGCCGTCGGCGGCCGCACACCGGACGGTGTGCGGCCCTGCGGCGGTCACCAGGGCGGGCGGTAGCCCGTGGTCAGGTGGCGGCCGGAGTGACGCCACTTCGGTTCCTTGTCCAGGGTGTTGAGCGTGATCGCGCGCAGCCGCCGGATCAGCGCGCCGTACGCGCTGCTGGCGTTGGTGGAGACCCGTGAGCCGGGCGGCGGGTCCATGAAGGGCATGAACTTGTCCGGGAAGCCCGGCATGGTGCAGGCGATGCAGATGCCGCCCACGTTCGGGCAGCCGCCGATGCCGTTGGTCCAGCCGCGCTTGGCGACGTTGCACTTCACGACCGGGCCCCAGCAGCCGAGCCGCACCAGGCACTCGGGCGTGCCGTAGTCGGTGGCGAACTGCCCCTGCTCGTAGTAGCCGCCGCGGTCGCAGCCCTCGTGCACGGTGGCTCCGAACAGCCAGGCGGGCCGCAGCTTGTCGTCCAGCGGGATCATCGGCGCGGAGCCGGCCAGCTGGTACAGCAGGTAGGTGAGCGTCTCGGCGAAGTTGTCGGGCTGGATCGGGCAGCCCGGCACGCAGACGATGGGCAGTCCGGCCTTGGACTTCCAGTCCCAGCCGAGGTAGTCCGGCACGCCCATGGCGCCGGTCGGGTTGCCGGCCATCGCGTGGATGCCGCCGTACGTGGCGCAGGTGCCGATCGCCACCACGGCGGTCGCCTTCGGGGCGAGTCGGTCCAGCCACTCGCTGGTGGTGATGGGCTGACCGGTGGCGGGGTCGTCGCCGAAGCCGCACCAGTAGCCCTCCTTCTTGATCTTCTCGTTGGGGATGGACCCCTCGACGACCAGCACGAACGGCTCGATCTCGCCGCGGTCGGCCTTGAAGAACCACTCGACGAAGTTGTCCGCGCCCTGGACCGGGCCGCACTCGAAGTCGATCAGCGGCCAGTGCACCGCGACCTTGGGCAGGCCGGGCAGTGCGCCGGTGACGATCTCCTCGATGCTGGGCTGCATCGCGGCGGTCAGCGAGACGGAGTCGCCGTCGCAGCTGAGGCCCGCGTTGATCCAGAGAATGTGCACCACGTCGGTGTCGGTGGTTGCAGCTGTTGCAGTCGTTGCAGCTGTTGCAGCTGTTGCAGCACCCATGAGGATGCCTCCTCGGGGATGGGAGCCTGAGGGAATGGCTCGAAGCCAGTCATAGCAACGGTCCGGGCCGGGCGCCGGTCCGCGCGGCGCGCGCCGGGGCCCGGGGAGGCAAGCCGGGCGGGGCCGTTCGGGTCACGGTCGCGCCGCGGGCCCCGTCGGCACCGGGCGCTTGTGGACGAACGCGGAACGCAGCGCGTGATACGGCGATTCGGGTGTGAAGAACTGCCGGTGCATGACCGCGAGCTCCTCCTCCCGGTAGGCGTCGAGCGGTTTCGTCCGCTCGTCGGCCTCGCGCGCGGCCTTCTTCGCCGCGATCCGCTGGTGGGCGGTGGGCGAGGCGGCGAGCAGCCCGGCCAGGTGGGCCGTGGACGGCCCGAACTCCTCCGGCCCGCAGGCGAGCACCCGGTCGACCAGGCCGATCCGCTCGGCGGTGGCCGCGGAGACGGGCAGCGCCTGGCGGGTCAGCCGCTCGGCCGCCGCCGCGCCGAGGCGGCGCGGGAGGCTGTACGTCCAGTACTCCGACCCGTACAGCCCCATCAGCCGGTAGTGCGGGTTGAGGACGGAGCCGGCGCGGCACCACACCTCGTCCGCCGCCAGCGCCAGCATCACCCCGCCGGCCGCCGCGTTGCCGCCGACGGCGGCGACCACCAGCCGGTCGGTGGTGGTGAGCACCGCGTCGACCAGTTCGTCCATCGCGGTGATGTTGTCCCAGGACTCGACGGCCGGGTCCGCCGCGGCCTCGATCACGTTGAGGTGGATGCCGTTGGAGAAGAAGTCCCGGCCGCCGCCGAGCACCAGCACCGAGGTCGGGCGGGCGACGGCGAAGCGGTAGGCCGCCAGCAGGCGGCGGCAGTGGCCGGTGGACATCGCGCCGCCCGGGAAGGAGAAGCGCAGGAAGCCCACCGGGCCGTCCTCCCGGTAGCGGACGTCCGACCAGACGGGGCCGTCCTGCTCGCCCGGCATCAGGGGCGCCGCCAGCTCCGGCAGGGCGGGGAGCAGGCCGCCGAGCGCCGTCACGGCGGGGAGCTTGACGCCCGCGGGGCCGCCGGGGGTGCGGCGGCGCAGTTCGGGGATCCACACGGCACCGTCCGTGGTGGCCCGGCACAGGGCCCCGGCCCGGGTGGCGAGCAGGTCGCCCGGGCAGCCGCGCAGCACCGGTTCGCGGTGCCCGCCGTGCAGGTACCAGGTGCCGCCGCACAGTTCGTCGAGCACTCCGGGCCGGGAGTCCGCGGCGCGGAGCCTGCGCAGCACCGCCTCGGTGCTGTCGGCCGCCCAGTCGATCCGGCGCTCCTCCTGGCGCAGGACGGGCCGGGTGCGCACGGCGCCGCTCCAGCCGGGGCCGGACTGCGGCTGCGGCGCGTACGTGCCCGAGGCGACGCGCTCCACGGCGAGCAGCGCGGCCGCCACCGCCGCGTCGGCGACCTCGTTGCGGTAGAGGTCGCTCTTGCCGTACTCCGGCAGCCGGCAGGGCGCCGAGGCCCAGACCGGCCCGGCGTCCATCTCCGCCTCGGCCTGGAGCACGGTGACGGCCCATTCGGTGCGGCCGTCCTGGATCGCCCGGTCGAGGGATGAGGGGCCGCGGTCGCCCGGCGGGCCGGGGTGGACGATCAGGCAGGTGAGCTGCGACCAGAGCTCCCGCGGGATCGCGGTGCGCAGCATCGGGGCGAGCACCAGGTCGGGCTTGAGTCGGCGCACCGCGTCGAGCAACTCCTCGTCTACACCGGCCAGTTGGAGGTCCACGATGTGGCGCCGGTCGCGCAGTTCGGCGTGCAGCCGCTGGCTGAGGCTGTTGAACGCGCTGGCGAGGAGAAGAATCCGCATGTCCGCCTCCGACGGGGGGTGCTCCGGGAACCCGGTGATCATCGCTTCCGCCCTCGCGGCCCCCCGCCGCGTCCGGCATGTCGCGCCGCGCGTTCACCCGAGCGGCCGGAGCCGGGCGACGGCGCCGAGCGGGTAGCATGTAAGCTATGAATCCAGTGAGTGACCCTTACGAGCTTCGTCCCGGCGTGCCCGCCGTCGAGGTCTTCCGCCGCCTGCGCACCGACGCCGGCCTCTCCGACAAGGCCCCCGAGGCGGTCGCGCTCGCCCTCCCCAACACCTGGTACGGCGTGGTCCTCCACCACGAGGGCGAGCCCGTCGGGATGGGGCGGATCATCGGCGACGGCGGCACCGCGTTCCAGATCACCGACATCTGCGTCCACCCCGCACACCAGGGCCACGGCCTCGGCAAGCGCATCATGGCGGCCCTCACCGAGGAACTGGAGCGCCGGGCCCCCGCCACCGCGTACGTCTCGCTGATCGCGGACGGGCCCGCGCGCTTCCTCTACGAGAAGTTCGGCTTCGCGGACACCGCCACCCACGACTCGATCGGCATGTACCGGCTGATGAGCGGCCGCTGACGGCCCCTCGGCCGGTTCGACGGCCCGAGCCCGGCGGCCGACGGGGTGTGTCCCCGGTCGGCCGCCGGGCGGGGGGTCACAGCGGCAGGACCTGCCAGTCGCCGAAGGCGGCGGCCGTCGTGCCCGTGCGGAAGCGGACGCGGCCGTCCGTACCGATGGCGAACACGTGGAGCACCCCGCCGCCGTCGACGATCGCGGTCGGGAAGTCGAGGACGGTGCCGCCGAGGTCCTGCCAGCTGTCGTAGCCGGAGTTCGGGGCGGTCTGCGCGGTGGTGCTCACCCCGCCGCCGCCGTTGCGCTCGAACAGCACGACCCGTCCGCCGAGGGTGGCCGCGGCCGGCTCGCCCACTCCCCCGTGCCCGCCGAGGGAGGCCGGTGTCCGGCTCCACGAACCGCCACCGGGCCGGGTCTGGTAGCTGACCAGCATCGCGCCGGTGCCCGCCTCCCGGTAGGCGAGTTCGATGCGGCCGTCCTGGTCGAGCGCGGCCTTGGGCGGGCTCGCCGGCCGGGCGTCCGGGATCGGGGCCGGGCCGTTGAGGATTCCGTTCGGGGCGCTCTGCCACCAGCCGAGGATGCCGGTGCGGGTGGCGGCGAACACCTCGATCGCCCCGGCGCCGTTGCGGATCGCGGTGACCGGGTCCTGGAGGTCGGTGCCGCCCAGGTCCGCCCAGTCGCGCGTCCACACGCCGCCCGGGGTGGTCTGCCAGATGCTGCTGAGGCCGCCGCCGCCGTTCTTGACGAAGATCTCCAGCCGCCCGTCCTGGGAGTTGGCGACCACGGGCACGCCGACCTGGGCCTCGTTGCCGAGCCCGGTGTTGGGGTTGCCGTGGTCGGCCCAGGAGTTCCACCACCAGCCGTTGGGCGTGCCCTGCGGCAGCGAGACGATGTGGTGGTCGGTGAGGCGGCGGGCGAAGACCTCCAGCCGACCGTCGGCGTTGGTACCGACCGCGATGCCCGGCGCCAGCCGCCCGCCCGGGTCGGCCATCCGCACCGGACCGCCCCAGCTGCCGTCCGCCTGGCGCCAGTACGTGACGAGGGCGCCGGCCCGGACGACGAAGACCTGCGGCCGGCCGTCCTGGTTCAGCCCGGCCCAGGAGGTGCCCCGCGACCAGCGGTAGTACATCCGGGAGAACCAGTCGGCGGAGTAGTTCGGCGAGTGGTCGTGGCTCGCGTACTCGGAGACGAACACGCCCTTGGCGCCGGTCGTCGCCGGGTCGAGGTTCACCGGGGAGTCGCTGATGTTGTAGTCCCGGTAGTTCACCTGGATCAGCGAGCCGCCGTACAGCCGGGCCGCCTCGCCGGCGAACTTCGCGGCGGTGACGTGGTCCGCGTGGTCGCCCGAGTAGCGGCTGTCCGGCAGTTCGTCCTGGGCCCGGAGCACCGTCGGCCGGTACGTCACCATCACCTGCCGCAGCACCTCGACGACGTCCGCGGCCGTGTAGGTCGACGGCCCGGACAGCTTGCTGCCGACCGGGACGACCGTGGTGTCGGTGCCACCGGCCAGGACGCCGGCGAGCCCGCCGTCGTGCAGGTTGAGGAAGATCAGGTGCACCGGCCGGCCCTTGAGGACGTACCGTTCGACCTGCTTGCCCGCGACCGTCCACGCCTCGGCCGTCCAGTGCCCGACCTCGTCGGTCCCCGGGTCGGTGTCGCCGACCCCGGTCATCCGGGAGTAGGCGTTGACGGCGCCCATCTGCCGGTTCCAGGTGCGCAGCGGATCGCCGTCGGCGTCCCAGCAGGCCGTGGCGCACGGGTCGCCGGTGATGTTCCCCGCGGTGACGAACACCGTGACGGACGGCGTGCCGTTGGCGAGCGCGTTGGACAGGTCCGGGTTCATGAACAGGATGTCGTCGTCCTCGTGCGCGACGACCTGCAGGAACAGCGGCCCGTCGCCGGCGGCCGCCGGTGTGCCCGCGGCCGCGCCCGTGCCCTCGGCCGCGACCGCGCGGGTCGCGCTCCCCCTGGCCAGGACGGGTGCGGCGAGGGCGGTGAGCGCGACGGAGGCGAGTAGTTGCCGTCGTCCGATTGCCATGCGATTCCCCCCACTTCGAGACCGGCATGTGATCACGCCACGAGGAGGCTAACCCATGATCGGACGGACGGCGCCATCAGCCGCATTCCGCGCATTTGCCCCGGGGGAAAGGTGATTGACGGACCGTCAGTCCGACTCGGGGGACGGGTTGCCGAGCAGGTCGGCGACCAGGCGGCGGGCGTAGTCGGGGCCGAGGCCGGCGGGGCGGAACAGGATCCGGTACATCAGGGGGGCGACGAGGCGGTCCATGGCGGCCTCGACCCCGGGGGCCTCCTCGCCGCGCGCACGGGCGCGGGCGAGGACCAGGGCGAGCTGCTCGGCGGCGTAGGCCGAGCACTGGCCGGCGTTGCCGCCGTCCGGGTCGCCGAGGAGGGCGTCGCGGACGTAGGCGCGGCCGGAGGCGGAGGCCATCTCGTCGAGGAACTGCTCGGCCCAGGCGGTGAGGTCGGCGCGCAGGCCGCCGCGGTCCGCGGGCTCGGTGTCGGGGCGCAGCCGCTCCACCGCGACGTCGGACAGCAGCTCGGCCAGGTCGCCCCAGCGGCGGTACACCGTGGACGGGGTGACACCGGCCCGCTGGGCGACCATCGGCACGGTGAGCGCCTCGCGGCCCACCTCCGCGAGCAGCTCGCGCACCGCGGTGTGCACCGCCTCCTGGACCCGGGCGCTGCGCCCGCCCGGGCGGACCATCTGCCGAGGACTCATACCGCCATCCTAAAGCGACGCCTTTGCGTCAAGGCGGGCCCGGGCGGGCCGGGACCCCGGGCGCGGGCCCGGCACGCCCGCGGCCGGCTCAGACCACCGGCGCGAGCTCCCGCGCAGGCTGCGTCCGCTCGAAGGCGTGGCCGACCCGCAGCAGCGTCCGTTCGCCGAGCGGCCGCCCGAGCAGCTGCAGGCCGATCGGCAGGCCCGCCGCGTCGTGGCCGGCCGGGACGGACAGCGCGGGCACCCCGGTGACGTTGGCCGGGGCGGAGAGCCGGACGTAGGCGTCCGAGACGCTCTCGGTGGTGCCGTCCGGCCAGCCGACCGCCTTCTGGCCGACCCGCACCGCCGTCGTCGGCACGGTCGGGGCGGCGATCACGTCGACCTCCGCCAGGACCCGCGCCCACGCGTCCCGGATCAGCGTCCGGGCGCGCTGGGCGCGCAGGTAGTCGCCCGCGCCGATCAGTTCGCCGGCCTCCAGCAGGACCCGGACGTCGGCCTGGTACAGCTCGGGGACGGTGCGCAGCGTGCGCGCGTGGTAGGCGGCGGCCTCGGGCGCGGTCAGGCCCCACAGGGTGGGCACCAGGTAGCGGGCCATCGGGATCTCCACCTCGACGGGCCGGGCGCCGAGCACCTCCAGCTGTTCGACGGCACGGTGGACGGCGGCGGCGACCTCCTCGTCGACGTGGTCGACGTAGTAGGCGTTCGGCACGCCGACCCGCACGCCGGTCAGGTCCGGCTCCCGCTCGGGCCGGTAGTCGAC
Source organism: Kitasatospora sp. NPDC057738 (assembly GCF_042798815.1). Taxonomy (NCBI): domain Bacteria; kingdom Bacillati; phylum Actinomycetota; class Actinomycetes; order Kitasatosporales; family Streptomycetaceae; genus Kitasatospora; species Kitasatospora sp. NPDC057738. The sequence goes on from NZ_JBHVJT010000003.1 coordinate 151,454, forward strand.
GGCGGGGGCGGCCAGCGAGGCGGGGTCGCGCGGGTCGTGCCCGGCGAGGGCGGCCAGGACCAGGGCCGCGTCCTCGACGGTGCGGGTGATCGGGCCCACGTGGTCGAGCGACCAGGACAGCGAGGTGACACCGTGGCGGGGCACCAGCCCGTAGGTGGGTTTGAGGCCGACCACCCCGTTCAGCGCGGCGGGCACCCGGATCGAGCCGCCGGTGTCGGTGCCGATGGCGAAGGTCGCCGCCCCGGCGGCCACCGCGGCGGCGGACCCGCCGCTGGATCCTCCGGCGACCCGGTCGCGGTCCCAGGCGTTGCAGGTCTGCGGGGTGGTCAGGCCGTAGGCGAACTCGTGGGTGTGGGTCTTGCCGGCCAGGACCGCGCCGGCGGCCCGCAGCCGGGCGGCGACCGCGCTGTCGGCGGTCGCGCGGTGGCCGTCCCGGACCCGGGAGCCGGCACCGGTGGGCGTGCCGGCGACGTCGATCAGGTCCTTGAGTCCGACCGGGATGCCGTGCAGCGGCCCCCGGTACCGGCCCTGGGCGATCTCCCGCTCGGCCCGGCGCGCCGCGTCGCGGGCCTGTTCGGCGGCGACGGTGGCGTAGGCGCCGAGGTGCGGCTCCACCCGGTCGATGCGGCCGAGGACGGAGTCGACCAGTTCCACGGGGGACAGCCGCCGCTCCCGGATCCGTGTCGCGGCGGCGGCGAGGCTCAGTTCATACGGCTGCATCGGGCCGCTCCCCCGCGTCGTGGTGCTCCGCTTCGGCGCGGTAGGCGGCGCCGGGCGGGGTGTCCCCGAAGTCCAGTTCCCGCAGGACGGCGACGACGGACTGGATGTGTTCGGCGGTGGCCGCCACCGCGGCGTGGCGCTCGGGCGGCAGGTCGAGTCCGGCCCGGGCGGCCCGGTGGGCGGCCTCGGACGGGGTGAGTTCGGCGGAGGACATGGGCGCGCTCCTGATCGTGGGCGGCGGGGCGGGTTCGCGCAGGCGAGGCACCCCGCAGCAAAAGCTAAGGGTTTGCGTTAACGCGACTGTAGGCTCTAGGGTGCCACTAACGCAAACGAATGGCTTTTACAGCGGAGGAGCCGGCCCCGTGCCCACTACCCCTACCCCCTCCTGGACGGTCGGCGACGTCACCGTCCACCGCATCGACGAAATCCCGCTGCCACCCGCGACCGGACGGTGGCTGCTGCCCGACGCCACCCCCGCGACGGTGGCCGGCCAGGACTGGCTGCACCCCGACTTCGCCGACGCCGACGGCGCGCTGCGCCTGGACAGCCACAGCTTCGCCTTCGACCTGGACGGGCTGCGGGTGCTCGTCGACACCGGCATCGGCAACGGCAAGCAGCGCGCCAACCCGGCCTGGCACGACCTGCGCACCGACTACCCGCGGCGCCTCGCCGCCGCCGGATTCCCGCCGGACTCCGTCGACCTGGTGGTCCTCACCCACCTGCACGCCGACCACGTCGGCTGGAACACCCGGAAGGTGGACGGCGCCTGGGTGCCCACCTTCCCCCGCGCGCGCTACCTCACCACCCGCGCCGAACGGGAGTTCTGGGCCGGGTACGCCATGGACGAGGCGCGCGCCCTGATGTTCAGCGACTCCGTGCTGCCAGTCGAGCGGGCCGGCCGGCTGGACCTCGTCGACGTCCCGGCCGGGGGCCTGGCGATCGCCCCGGGCCTGCGCCTGCTCCCCACCCCCGGCCACACCCCGGGGCACGTCGCCGTCGAACTGACCAGCCGGGGCCGCACGGCGGTGATCACCGGGGACTGCCTCCACCACCCGGTCCAGCTCGCCCACCCCGCCATCGGCGCCTGCGTCGACATCGACCCGCAGCGCTCCGAGGCCACCCGCCGCGCACTGCTCGGCTCCCTCGCCGGCACCGACACCCTGCTGCTCGGCACCCACTTCGCCCCGCCCACCGCCGGCCACGTCGTCGCCCACGGGGACGCCTACCGGCTGCGGCCCGTCCCCCCGGCCTGAGCCGACGGAACGCGACGGCCGGGGTGCGGCGGGACGATGCGACGGCAGGAGGAGCTGAGGACACTGGGAACGGTCGACGATCCTTTCGGACAAGGGTGGTCGCACCTCGCCCTTCCCGGATGGCCGCCCAGATCGTCTCCGGACTGGGCTTCAATCGACCGGGCCGCGCCACCGGGCGAGGACGGCGGCGGCGACGAGCGGGTCACGGAGGTGTCCATCAGCCTGCACGGCCGGGGGAACCCGTCTGTCCTCACCGCCGAACTGGCCCGGATCCCCGGCGTCCTGGCCTGCGCGATCAGCCACGCCGAGGACTGAGGCCGGCTCCGTCCGCCGCCTCCACCGGGGGCGTCCTGACGGCGAGCAGGGCGGTGTCGTCCGTCAGCCGGCCGCCGGTGTGCCGGACCACCGCGGCGGCCACCTCGTCGACCAGGCGCCCGGGATCGACCACTCCCGGGGCGTCGGCCAGCCGGTCCAGGTGGGCGCGCAGCGAGAAGAAGGCGCCCGTGCGGTCACGGGCCTCGGTCACCCCGTCCGAGACGATCAGGACCGTCTCGCCCGGGCCCAGCCGCAGCCGCCGCACCCGCGGCAGCCCGCCGGCCAGCTGGGCCAGCCCGATCGGCGCCCCGTCGCCCGGCGGCAGCTGCCGCACGCCCGCGGGGCCGAGGACGTGGGGGCTGTCGTGGCCGAAGTTCACCACCTCCACCTCCCCCGGCGCGTCGGAGGGGAACCAGAGGACCACCGCCGTGGCGAACCGCTCCTCCCGCTCCCCCAGCCGCTCCGCCAGCGCGTTCTGCCGGTACAGCCGCTCCTCCATCCAGCCCGCCACGGTGGCCAGGTCGCGCTCGTGGAAGGCGGCCTCCCTGAAGCAGCCCACCAGGGCCGCCGCCGCGGAGACGGCCGGCAGGCCCTTGCCCTGGACGTCACCGAGGATGACCCGCGCCCCGAACGGGGTGGCCAGCACGTCGTAGAAGTCGCCGCCCACCCGGGCCTCGACGTCCGCGGCCAGGTAGCGCGCCGCCGAGTCCACGCCGCCCCACCCCGGGGGCACCGGGCGCAGCACCACCTGCCGGGTGGTCTCCGCCGCGCCCTGCAGATGGCGGACGTAGGCGGCGGCCCGGGCGCGGAAGACGCTGATCGGCACCGAGAAGACGGCCCCCGCGATCACCAGCAGGAAGTCCTCGATCCCCTGGGACTTGCCCCAGATGCTGTCCAGGGCGGGGTAGGCGGCGATCGCGAGGAGGGCGAACAGCCCGGTGACCACCGGCCCGCAGAGCCCGGCGGCCACCACGGGGACCATCACCAGCCAGCTCACGGACGCGAAGGTCGCGGGCGTGGCCGCGTCCACGCCCACCACGAACGCGAAGACCGCCAGGGGCACCAGCCAGGAGCGGTGGCCGTACCGGATCAGGATCGGCATCCGCTGCCCCGGCTCCTCCACCGAACGTGCCCGCAAGCCGCCCTCCCCTTCTCGGGACCTCCCCCCGACCTTCGGGCACTCCACCCGGCGCGCGGGCGCCGGGCGGGAGGTTGCGCCCAAGGTAAGGGGCCCGGTCCCGGCGCGGGCGGTGCCCCGGCCCCGCGGCCGCGGCGGTCGCACGTTCGGCCCAGTCCCGGCACCGCTCCCGGCCCTCCGGTCGGGCCCGGCACCGGCTCACGGCGGGCGGCTCACCGCGGGCGGGTCGCACCGGGCGGGTCGCCCGGGCGGCTCACCGGTCGCGGCTGCCGGGTGCGGCTTCGGCGTGCGGCTTTCCGGGTGAAGGGGCAGGGTGGTGCCGTACGGACCTGCCCGGACCAGTCGGCGCACCCGCGTGCCCTGGCCACCGGCCGAAGGAGGCGCCATGCGCACCCGGAAGATCCCCCGTCGGAGCCTGGCGCTGGCCGCGGCCCTCGCCGCCGTGCCGACCGCCCTGCTCACCGCCCCGTCCCAGGCGGCGACCGGCACCCCGACCGCGGCCGGCACCCCGCCGACCGGCTTCGTCGAGCTGCCCTCCTCCTCGCTGTCGCCCGGCCACGCGCAGCGGGTGATCACCGTCTCCTACCGCAACGACTCCTCGGCCGACCGCACGGTGGCCCCGCAGGTCCTCATCGAGTCCCCCGCCAACGGGCCCTTCCTCGATCCGGCGAGCATCCGGCTCGAAGTGCTCTCCTCCGACGGCCACTGGCGCACCCTGCCGCTCGCCAGCCAGACCGGCACCCTGTACACCCGGCTCGCCTCGGCCAAGCTCGTCCTGCACGGCCACCACACCCTGACCGAGCGCTACCGGGTCACCGTCGTCGGGACGGCCCCGGCCCAGGGGACGGTCGAGCCCCGGGTGGCGCTCTACGGCTGACGCACGGGCAACGGGCCGCCGGGCACTGGGCACCGGCGGCCCGTTGCCGCGGGCCCGCCATCAGGCCGAGGGCCGCGCGCGAGGTCGGGTGGCAGACGGTGACCCGGCGGCGGCCGACCGCCCGGGCCAGGCCCTCGCGGTAGGTGTCGGCCCGCGTGTCCGGGTCGGGCCCGTCCTCACCGGGGGTGCGGAAGTGCGGCCCGAGCCGGTCGCCGAAGAGCCGGTGCGGGCGGGGCCCGCTCGCACCGCTCGTCCGGGGAGCACCGCCGGCCGGGTTCCGGGCGGAGCGCGGCGGCCAGGCCGAGACAGCCGAGGACGAGCAGGGCCGCGACGGACGCCGGGCCCAGCCTCAGCTGTGGCGCATCCGTTCCGTGTCGCACCGTCCGTGCTGACCGCTGCCGCTGCCGCGTCCGGGTGCGGACCGTACGATCGCCGGACGATCGGGCGGGGGAGGACGCGGCGCGCCTTCCGCGCGGTCGCGGACGTCCTGCCCGACGCGGACCGGCGACTGCGCGCGCTCGCGGAGGCCGTCGTCCACGACAAGGGCTTCTTCGCCCTGCACGCCGACCCGCGCTCCCTGCTGATGTACGACTACCTGTTCTGGCTCTTCACCAGCGCCGACCGGGTCGACTCCTTCGAACGGTACGTCAGAACCCCGCCGCAGCACGAGCGTTCCTATGCGCTCCCGGACTACGAGCTGATGATCGCCTTCGACCTCGGGTCCGAACCGTACGGCTTCCGCACCGGCGGCTACGCCCCCGGATTCCTCGAAGACTGGTGGAGCTCCCGCACCGCCTCGGGCCACCTCGTCGAGACCACCGTCGGCCACCGGCTGACCCCCGCCGCCGTCACCACCCTGCTCGCCGAACTCGCCACCTTGGCCTGATGACCGGGAATCCTCCGGGACGACCTTGCGGCCTTCGCGTGATCCTGGACTCCGCCGAGCGGGCGAGGACGTGACGCGAAGGCCGCACCGCGGGATCGCGCCCTTCTCGTTCCCGGCGGCGTCGTACTCGGCCACGATCCACAGTGCGGACTCGGGAGCCGAACCTGCGGCGCTCCGGCCTCGGGGCCGGGCCGGACCCGGGCGGCTCGATCACTGGTCATGGGGGTGGAACTGCCCCTCGTGTCCTTGCGGGCCGGCCCGGCCGGCAGGACGGTCCCGCCCGGGGCCGGCCGCGGGCGCCGGTGGATCCGGGGCCGGGCCCGGTCGCCCGACGATCACCGACTCCGCCGCTGCCACGAACGACACCCGGGTGACGGGTCCAAACATGCGGAACAGCGGTGCCCCGATTCTGGCTCGTTTCCCGCACCCGGCGCCCCGTGGCCCCAGGTAGTGCTTGTGGCGGGAGGGATGCGCACCTAGATTCACGACGTGTCGATCCAGTAGCTGAGAGTGGCGGCGGCGTCCCGCCGTGAACTCGGTGCCCGGCGGTCCGATCGTGGTGGACAGCGCCCTCTTCCCCGGTCGGGTGGAGATCCCGCCGCCGGCGATGACCGACGGCGTCACCCCGGCCTGGACGAAGCCCCGATCCGTTCCCCGTCCTCTCGACTCCCTCGTGGAAAGGCTCACGCATGACCGCCCTCACCGGACAGCACGAGAACGGCCGGCACGTGAACAGCCCGTCGGACCACGACTCGGACCCGCACGAGACCGACCTGCGCCGGATCCGCGCCCTGATCCTGGCGGCGGACGGGCCCGAGGAGCAGCTTGCGGCGGTGATCAGGTCGGCGGGCGCCGAGCAGACGGCCGCCGACCTGGTGGACGAACTGGTCAGCCGGGCCGACCTGAGCGAGCAACTCGCCGCCGCGGCGGTGGTGGTGCAGTTCGAGCTCGCCTTCGACGGCCAGGTGCTCCGGCACCACCTGCTGGCCGGCCCCAAGGCCGAGCACCGCACCGGGCCGGCCGACGAGCCCAGCGCCACCGTCGAGCTGGACCTGCTCGACCTGGCCCGCGCCGTCTTCGGCGCCCGGCACACCGCAGGCCACCGCACGCCCGGGATCACCTGGCACGGCATCGAGGACCCGGCTCGGCTGATGCCCGCACTGGCGGCCTTCCCGGTCGTCCAGCAGCTGCTCCGCGGCTTGGCGGAACAGCCGCTCGACCTGGCCGAGTTGTCGCTGCGCCACGGTTCGGACAAGTGGGGGCTGCACTACTACACCGATCACTACGCCCGGCACTTCGCCCCGCTGCGGGACCGGCCGCTCACCATCCTGGAGCTGGGGATCGGCGGCTACGCCGACCCGGCGGCGGGCGGCGGCTCGCTGCGGATGTGGAAGCGCTTCTTCCGGCGGGGCCTCGTCTACGGGGTCGACGTCTACGACAAGACGGCACTGCGCGAGCAGCGGATCCACACCGTCCGGGGCGACCAGGCGGACCCGGCCTTCCTCACCGCACTGGCCGAGCGGATCGGGCCGATCGACATCGTCATCGACGACGGCAGCCACTACTGCCCGGACGTCATCGCCGCCTTCGGCGCGCTCTTCCCGCACGTGGTCCCGGGCGGGCTCTATGTGATCGAGGACCTGCAGACCTCCTACTGGCCGGGCTACGGCGGCAGTTCGGAGCGGCTCGGCGACCCGACCACCAGCATGGGCTTCCTCAAGCAGCTGCTCGACGGCCTCAACCACGAGGAGCTCGAGCCGCCGACCGCGCACCGCCCGAGCGGGACCGACCGGACGCTGGCCGGCGCGCACTTCTACCACAACCTGGCGATCCTGGACAAGGGCCGCAACGAGGAGGGCACCGTCCCCGCCTGGATCCCGCGCCGGCAGCTGAGCGCCGAGGAGATCGCGGGCGGCCAGTGGGCCGCCGAGCCGCAGCCCGAGGCCGGCCCGGACCAGGACCCCAGCTGAGCCGCGCGGCCTGCCGCGCCCCTTCTCCCGTCCCGAATCGCGCTTCTTGCTCCCCCTTTCCCTCGTTCCTCCTCCCGATACCGACGGAGCAGCAGTGAGCCACATCCTGATGGTCAACATCCCGGCCCACGGCCATGTCTTCCCCACTCTGGCGGTCGTCGGTGAACTGGTACGCCGCGGGCACCGGGTCACCTACGCGGCCGTCGACGACTTCGCCCAGGCCCTGGCCGAGGTCGGCGCCGAACACCTGCGCTACGACTCCACCCAGCCGCTGGACAGCGTGGGCGGTCCCGAGAACGGGCGCACCCCGCTGATCTTCCTGGACGAGAACATCGCCATCCTGCGCGCGGTCCAGGAGTGGTTCGGCGACGCCAGGCCCGACGCGGTGGTCTACGACGCCGTGGCCTTCCAGGCCGGCCGGATACTGGCCCACACCTGGGGGGTCCCGGCCGTCCAGTCGACGCCGTTCTTCGCCTCCAACGACACCTACTCCTTCGTGCAGCAGATGATGGAGGCGGACGGCGCGGTCCCGCTCACCGAGGAGGTGGTCGTCGAATTAGGCGTCCGGATGGCCGAGTTGCTGGCCTCGCACGGCATCGACGAGCCGGCGCACGAGTTCCTGATGCGCACCGAGGACCTCAACCTCGTCCACGTGCCGCGGTTCTTCCAGCCGCACGGCGAGAGCTTCGACGAGCGCTTCGCCTTCGTCGGGCCGTGCCTCACGGACCGCTCCTTCCTGGGAGAGTGGCAGCCCCCGGCGAGCGGCCTGCCGGTGGCGCTGGTCTCGATGGGGACCGTGCACAACAAGCATCCGGAGTTCTTCCGGCTGTGCGTGGACGCCTTCGCCGAGCTGCCCTGGCACGCCGTCATCTCGGTCGGCGGGGGGATGGACCCGGCCGACCTCGGTCCGCTGCCGGACAACATCGAGGTCCACCGCTGGGTCTCGCACCTGGCGGTGCTCCGGCACGCCCGGCTGGTGATCACCCACGGCGGCATGGGCGGCGTGCTGGAGTCCCTGGACGCCGGCTGCCCGATCCTCGGAGTGCCGTCCTGGCCGGACGTCGCGGCCAACACCGCGCGGGTGGCCGAGCTGGGCCTCGGCCGGGTACTGCTGCCGGCGGAGGCCGACGTGAGCCTGCTGCGGGCCGCGATCACCGAGGTGGCCGCCGACGCGGCCGTGCAGGAGCGGGGCATCGAGGCGCAGCGGCTCACCCGGGAAGCGGGCGGTGCCACCCGCGCCGCCGACGAGATCGAGGCCTACCTGAAGCGCACGACCTGATCCCACCACAGGGCCCGGCGTCCCCGACGAGAAGCGGAACGGTCAACGGCCGCCAGGGGTCGCGGTGTCGCCACTATGGTGGGCCGATGTCATCGATCAAGCAGTTCCAGGTCACCTTCGACTGCGCGGAACCCGAGCGCCTCGCCCGTTTCTGGTGCGAGGTGCTCGGGTACGTCGTGCCGCCGCCACCGGAGGGCTTCGCCACCTGGGAGGACTACTGGAGCGCGCAGCCGGCCGAGCGGCGGGACGCGTGGTTCGCCTGCGTCGATCCGTCGGGCGTGGGGCCGCGGTTGTACTTCCAGCGCGTTCCCGAGGGCAAGGCCGCCAAGAACCGGCTGCATCTCGACGTGCGGGTCGGTACCGGCCTGGTGGGTGAGGAGCGGCTGGCCGCGCTCGAGGCCGAATGCGCACGGCTGGTCCCGCTCGGCGCGGTACACGTGCGGACGCTGTACGACGGCAACGACGCGTGCATCCCGATGCGGGACATCGAGGGCAACGAGTTCTGCATCGACTGAGGAGAGGCCAAGGCGTGCCGCAGCCGCTCCATCGGGGCCTCCGGGTGCCGGGCGCTTGGCTCCAGGCCGTGCGGCTCGGTCCCGACGCCGCCGCCGAACAGGTACCCCGAACTCATGACCACTCCTGTGAATCAGTGTGACAGGAGGGGACGGTGGTGCGGCCCAGGCGTAGTGCCGCAGACGTGGGCCCGACAGCACAATGCCGCAGAATCCGGCATTCGACCGGACGCTCGGGAACCCGTCCTGCGGCACGATATCCGTACGGTATCCGGATCCGGGAAAATATCTGTCAGCATACCGGCGGAGTGCATTCCCCGCCTTCGGAACGGAATTTTTCGACCCGCCCTCCGGCGGGGAACTCACGGGGGAGATCAGGGAACAGTGCGCCCCGCCCGCTTCTAGGACTCAAGGAATTCCGGGAGAACGCGAGGTGGCCATGTCCCGACGCTCAACACACCGAGGGAGTGCGCCCGGGAGACCAGAGCGGGCCGGTTAGCGGCCTGGAAATGGCGCATCATCAGCCCGATGCGGTACTCGATGCCCTGCGGGCTCAGATAGAGCGATGCCGCCAGCCGGGCGGTCGAGATGCCGACCGCGACGCCTTCCAGGATGCGGACGTCCACGGCGGTCAGCCGCCGGACGCCCGCGCCGCGGGCAGGGCCCCCGTCCGCCGGACGGGCGGCGGACTCGGACCGCGGCGGCCGCCGCGCGGGCTTGATCTCCTCAGAGGTCGCTGACGGTGTCACTTCTCGGTCCCCCCCTTCCCTGTCGTCCGTGCTCTCAGGTGCGCAGCGTGCCGGCGAGGTGGTCGCGGAGCATGCCGGTCACCTCGTTCGCCCGGCTGCTGAGGTAGAAGTGCCCGCCGGGGAAGACCCTGAGGTCGAAGGCACCCATCGTGCGGTCGCGCCAGTGCCCGGCCTCGGGGACCGGCGTCCAGGAGTCCTGGTCCCCCACCAGGGCGGTGACCGGGCAGGTGACCGCGGCGTCACGGTCGGCCCGGTAGGCCCCCACGGCCTGGTAGTCGCCGCGCAGCGCGGGCAGCACCATCCCCAGCAGTTCCTCGTCCTCCAGGAGCCGAGCGTCGGTGCCGCCCATGGCTTTGGCCTCGGCCACGATGCCCTCGTCGTCGAGTGGGTGGGAGTGCTCGGGCCGGTCCGCGGACGGCCCCTTGCGACCGGAGACGAAGAGGTGGTCGATCCGGCCGCCCGCGCGCTCGATCCGCCGGGCCACCTCGAAAGCGACGAGCGCGCCCATGCTGTGCCCGAAGAGAGTCAGGGGGAGGTCGTCCCGGCGGCGCAGCGCTTCGGACACTTCGTCGGCCATGCGGTGCAGGTCCTGGCCCCCGGCTTCCTTCCGGCGGTCCTGCCTGCCGGGGTACTGCACGGCCAGGAGGTCGACCGGGCCGCACAGTGCGGCGGACAACGGGAGGTAGAAACTCGCCGAGCCGCCGGCGTGCGGAAAGCAGACCAGTCGGCGCGTGGCCATGGGCGAGGGATGGAAGCGACGGCACCACAGGTCGCTGTCCAAAGCGAGGGAGGTCATAGCGGCCTTTCATTCCCTTCGAAATCCGCGCAGTGCCGACGGACGGGCGGGGTGTGGTGATCGCGTGGGACATCATCCGCACCGGCAGACCGTCTGGTGCGCGCTTATACGGGGAGCCCCGATCGACGGCGACCGGCGAGCGAGTCACGGACACCGCATATGACAGCCTGCCATACTCCTCGGAATGTCAGCAAGTACGCATCGGATCGCGTCCGTACGCTCATGTCCGGGTTCAATTCCGGCCATCTCTTCGTGAATGGTGAGAACTCTGCGGTGCGGGGCAATCCTGTGGGATTTACCTGGCTCCGACTCGGCAGCAACGGTCCGGCCGGACCGCGCACCGCGGATCCGGCCGAGGAGGCGAGGGCACCTCATGGCAAGGCTGCACGCCGTCAGTGACGTCCGCCGCATCGACGCGGAGCCGGAGGGGCCGCCGCCGGAGGGGGTGTTCCAGGCCGCGCCGGCGGTGCCGGGTCACCCCCGGTCGACGGCGGTGCGGCAGCGATCGGTTCCACCGGCCGGTGGGCCGTGGTGGGCGGGCCCGGTCCTGACCGCCGTGACGGTGCCGCGCAACGTAAACCCGACATGAGCGCAAGACCTGCACTCTAGGAATACATCTAGATACGACAGGACCGCGTTGACCCGTACACAGCCACCCAAGACGCTGGAGGCAGTCTTGCCCACCGGTCGTGTGATGAAGAGGACTCCCTTGAACTTCCTGTTACTGGGTCCGCTTTCCGTCCGGCTGAACGCGCGTGAGGTGCACGTGTCGGCTCCGAGGCAGCGCGTGGTCATGGCAGCGCTCCTCCTCAACGCCAACCGGGTGATCTCGGTCGACCGGATCGCCGAGTACGTCTGGGACGGCGCCCCGCCGCCGAGTGCCGCCGCGACCGTCCGCACCTATGTGATGCGCCTGCGGCAGTCGCTGGGCGAGCACGCCTCCGCCCGGATCCTCACCCGGGCGCCCGGCTACCTCCTCGAACTCGGCGAGCACGAGAGCGATCTCGGGCAGTTCACGGCCCACCGCCGGCGCGCGGCGGAGCTGGCCGAGCGCGGAGACCTGGAAGGCTCCTCCGCCGAGCTGGCCGAGGCGCTCGCCCTGTGGCGCGAGGAGCCGCTGGCGGACATCCCGTCGCAGACGCTGCGCGATGTGGAGGGCCGCTACCTCCAGGAGCTTCGCCTGCAGACCCTGGAGCTGCGGTTCGACGCGGAGCTGGCGCTGCTGCGGCACGCCGAGGTCGTGCCGGAGCTGGTGCGGCTGGCGCGGAAGCACCCCTTACGGGAGGCCCTGGTGGGCAAGCTGATGCTGGCGCTGGGCCGCTCGGGACGGCAGTCGGAGGCCCTGGACCTCTACCAGCGCACCCGGGCGCTGCTCGTCGAGCAGCTCGGCGCCGAGCCGAGCACCGATCTGCGCGAGGTCCACCGGCACATCCTCTCGGCCCACGACCGGCCCCGCGCGCCCGACCCACTGGAGCAGCCCGAAAAGGCCCCGGAGGCGGCCGTCGCGCCGGCGCCGGCCACTGCCCGGGAATGGTCCTGCTGGCCGAGCCCGGCGCAGCTGCCCTCGGTGCCGCTGCCACTGTCGGCCCGCTCCGGTGCGCTGGCGCGGCTGCAGCACTTCCTCACGACCGGCACGATGCCCGCGGGCATGGTGGCGACGGCGGTGGTGACCGGCCGGGGCGGTGTCGGCAAGAGCGCGCTGGCCCTGCAAGCGGCGCACGCCGTGCGCGGCTCCTCGGTGCACGGCCAGCTCTACGCGGATCTCGGCGGAGCCGCGCGGCCGCTGACCGCCCGGGCGGTGCTGCCGCGGTTCCTGGCGGACCTCGGTGTGCCCCGGGACGAGATACCCGAGGAGGAGTCGGAACGGGAGAGCCTCTACCGCTCGCTCACCGCGGGCCGCCGTCTGCTGGTGGTACTCGACAACGTCTCCAGCACGGCGCAGGTGCGGCCACTGATACCGGGCAGCGGGGGCAGCAGGCTGCTGGTGACCAGCCGACGGCGGCTGGCCGATCTGGAGGGGGCGTGCCCCATTCCGCTCGGCCCGCTGGACGAGGCCGGGTCGCTGGAGCTGCTGGGCAGCATCGTCGGCCCGGCCAGGGTGGGTGCCGAACCGCGGTCGGCCCGTTCGGTGCTGACGGTCTGCGCGGGCCTGCCGCTGGCGATCCGGATCGCGGGGACCCGGCTGCTGGAGCGCCCGCACTGGACCATCGGGCACTTCGCCCGGCGGCTCACGGACGCCCCGCGACTGCTGGACGAACTGTGCGCGGGCGACCTCGGTGTCCGGCCCTGCCTCGACGCCGACCACGCCGGGCTCCGGCGGACGGCTCCGGCCGGGGTCGACCCGGCCGAGGTGTTCACCGCGCTGGGGACTGCCGGAGCGTCTTCGGTCTCCAGCAGTAGGGTCGCGGTGATGGTCGGCTGCTCCGAGGCGCAGGCCGAGGAGGCCCTGGACGCCCTGGTCGAGGCGAATCTGCTGGGTGAGCCGGCGGGGGGCCGCTACCGGCTGGACGCGCTGCTGCGGGCGTACGCCCGCGAGCGGGCGCAGGCGGTCGCCGTACGGCAGCACGGTCACCCGTACATGCGCGCCGGGTGACCGTCCCGGCGGCCCGGCGACGGGCACCCGGCGGCCCGGTCCCCCCTTCCCCCGATGCTTTTCGACCCGATCTCCTTCAACCTGATCTCCTTCGAGAGGACCCCCGCGCCATGGCCCACCAGACAGAAGCCACCCACGACCTGCTCGCCTACGTCCGGGAGGTCTCCCTCCGTGACGACGATCTGCTCAGGGAGCTGCGGGAGGCCACCGCGGACCTGCCGGGCGGGACCGCCATGCAGGTGATGGCGGAGGAGGGCCAACTGCTCTCCCTGCTGGTCGGGTTGACGGGGGCGCGGGCGGTGCTGGAGATCGGCACCTTCACCGGCTACAGCACCCTGTGCATGGCCCGCGCGCTCCCGGCCGACGGGGTGCTGGTGTCCTGCGACATCGACGACCGGTGGCCGGCCATCGGCGCCGACTTCTGGAAGCGGGACGGGGTCGACTCGCGGATCGACCTGCGGATCGGCGATGCCACCGCGACCCTGGACGCGCTGCTGGCGGAGCGCGGGCCGGAAAGCTTCGACCTGGTGTTCATCGACGCGGACAAGAGCAACTACGTCCGCTACTACGAGACTTCGCTGGCGCTGCTGCGCGCCGGCGGTCTGATCGTGGTCGACAACACCCTCTTCTTCGGCCGGGTCGCCGATCCGGCCGCCGTGGACCCGGACACCGCCGGGGTCCGGGCTTTGAACCGGCTGCTGCACGAGGACCCCCGGGTGGAGCTGTCGCTGCTGGTGATGGCCGACGGGATCACTCTCGTCCGCAAGCGCTGAGGGCGGCGGACCGGAGCCCGGGAGCGCCGGCCGCCGCCGCCGCGGTCACGACGTTCCCGGGCCCCCTTCCGGCACGTTCAGGTCGGGTGCGTCCACGCTCATGACGGTGGACACCACGCGCGGGCCTGGAACCAGGTGCAGGCGCTGGAGTCCGGTGCTCTCCGGAGCCGGTGCGAGGACGGCGGCGCACGGGCACGGGGCTTCGTCCAGGCCCTCGAAGCCCGCGAACCGGTAGGCGATCTCCATCATCCGGTTGCGTTCGGTCGCCCGGAAGTCCGCGACCAGGTGGACTCCGGACCGGGCGGCGGCGTCGGCCAGCCAGTTCAGCAGGGTCGCACCGGCGCCGTAGGCGACGACCCGGCAGGAGGTGGCGAGCAGCTTGAGGTGCCACAGGCCGGGGTGCCGCTCCAGCAGCAGGACGCCGACCGCGCCGTGCGGGCCGAACCGGTCGGTGAGGGTGACCACCAGGACCTCGTGCCGGGGGTCGGTGATCAGGCCGCGCAGCACCGCGTCCGGGTAGTGGACCCCGGTCGCGTTCATCTGGCTGGTGCGCAGGGTGAGTTCCTCTACCCGGGACAGCTCCTCGCCGGTGGCCCGGCCGATGCGCATCCGCAGGTCCAGGGAGCGCAGGAACTCCTCGTCGGGGCCGGGGGCGGCCGCCCGCTCGGCCTCGCGGCGGAAGCCCGCCTGGTACATCTGGCGCCGCCGCCGGGAGTCGACGGTGCTGGTCGCGGGGGTGAACTCGGCGAGTTCGGGAAGGGCGAGGACCTGCTCGGCCGGGTAGCACCGTACGTCGGGCAGGTGGAAGGCCACTTCGGCGCGTTCGGCGGGCCGGTCGTCGACGAAGGCGATGGCCGTGAGCGCGAAGTTCAGCCGATCGGCGATCCGGCGCACCGACTCGGACTTGGCGCCCCACCCGATCTCCGGCAGGACGAAGTACTCGGCCACGCCGAATGCCTCCAACCGGGCCCAGGCGTGCTCGTGGTCGTTGCGGCTGGCGACGGACTGGAGGATGCCGCGGGAGTCGAGCTCGATCACCACCTTGCGCACCTCGTCCGGCAGGTGCACCTCGCCGTCCTCCAGCAGGGTGCCCTGCCAGAGGGTGTCGTCCAGGTCCCAGACCAGGCACTTGACGGTCTCGGCCATGTCGTCCTTCCTCGTCTCGTCGGCTGCGGGCCCGCTCACGGTGCCCCCGGAGCGGAGAGCGCGTGCTGTGCCAGCATCAGCCGGCACAGCTCGTTGCTGCCCTCGATGATCTCCATCAGCTTGGCGTCCCGGTACGCCCGGGCCACCGCGTGGCCGTCCCGGGACCCGGCCGAGGCCAGTACCTGGACGGCCGTCGCCGCGCCCCGGGCGGCCTGGGTCGCGGCGACGTGCTTGGCCAGTACGGTCGCCACCACCTGGTCCGGCGACCCTTCGTCCCAGCAGCGGCTGGCGTGCTCGCAGACCCGCGCGGCCACCTGCTCGGCCGTGTAGAGGTCGGCGAGGTGTCCGGCGACGAGCTGGTGCTCCGCGAGCGGCCTGCCGAACTGCTCCCGTCCGGCGGCGTGCGCGGTGGCCGCCGCCAGACAGGCCCGCAGGATTCCCACGCACCCCCAGGCGACGGACATCCGCCCGTAGGCCAGCGCGGTCGTCACCAGCAGGGCGGGCGGCAGTCCGTGACCGCCCAGGACGCTGTCGGCCGGCAGTCGCACCCCGTCGAGGTGGACGTCGGCGTGTCCGGCCGCGCGGCAGCCGAGCGGGTCGGCGATCCGCTCGATCCGGACGCCGGGCGTGTCGGCGGGCACCACGACGGCCACCGCGCCGTCCTCGTGGCGGCCGACGATGACCAGCAGGTCGGCGTAGTGGGCGGCGGTCACCCACTTCTTGTGTCCGTCGACGACGACCGCGTCACCCTCGCGGCGGACGGTCGTCGTCATCGCCGCGAGGTCGCTGCCGGCGCCGGGCTCGCTGAAGCCGACCGCCGCCAGTGCGCCGCCGGTCAGCCGGGGGAGGTGGGCGGCCGACTGCTCGGCGGTGCCCAGGCGCTGGATGGTCCATGCCGCCATGCCCTGGGAGGTCATCACACTGCGCAGCGAACTGCACAGGCCTCCCACGTGGGCGGTGTACGCGCCGCTGTGCATGCTGCTGAGCCCCCAGCCGCCGTACTGCTCCGGGACTTCGGCGCACAGTCGGCCCTCGGCGCCCAGTTCGCGGAGCAGGTCCAGCGGGATGAGGCCGGTCCGGTCCCACTCCCCCGCCAGGTCGCCGACCCGCAGGGTGACGGAGGTCGTCGCGCTGCTCAGGTCCTCACCCATGCTGGCCCCCGGCGGCGGGAACCCGGAGCCGGTCCACCAGCTCCGCCATCCGCCGTACGGTGCGGAAGTTGTCGAGCCGCAGGTCCGCGCCGCGGACGGCGATGGCGTAGGTCTTCTCCAGGTGCACCACCACCTGCATGGCGAAGAGGGACGACAGGCCGCCGGCGCCGAACAGGTCGGTGTCGGCGTCCCAGGCGGTTCCGGTGCGTCCTTCCAGGAATCCCAGCAGTTCCTTCTCCAGGTCGTGGGTGTTGGGCGTGTTCGCTGCGGTCATGGCTGTCTCCTCGTCGGGGTGATCAGGTGTAGTCGTAGAAGCCGCGCCCGGACTTGCGGCCCAGCCGGCCCTCGCGGACCAGCCGGAGCAGCAGTTCCGCGGGGCGGCAGCCGTCGTCGCCGGTGCGCTCGTGGAGCACGGTGAGGGAGTCGACGAGGTTGTCGATGCCGATCAGGTCCGCGGTCCGCAGCGGGCCGGTGGGGTGTCCCAGACAGCCCTGCATCAGGGCGTCGACGTCCTCGGCGCTCGCCGTGCCCTCGCCCACGACCCGGGCCGCGTCGTTGATCATCGGGTGCAGGATGCGGCTGGTCACGAAGCCGGGTGCGTCCCGGACGACCACCGCCCGCCGCCGCAGCGCCGTGAGCAGGGCCGCCACGGCGGCCATCGCGGCGTCCCCGGTCCTGGCGCCGCGGACCACTTCGGTGGTTCCGATCAGGTAGGGCGGGTTCATGAAGTGGGTGCCGACCAGTTCCTCCGGCCGTTCCAGGGCCCCGGCCAGTTCGTCGACGGGGATGGAGGAGGTGTTGGTGATCAGCAGGGTTCCGGGCCGGACCAGTCCGGAGACCTCGGACAGGACGGCGGCCTTGATCGCGGCGTTCTCGGTGACCGCCTCGACGACGGCGGTGGCTCCGGCGGCGGCCTTGAGCGAGGTGCCGGTGGCCAGGGCGCCGAGGGGCGTCCCGTCGGGCAGGGCGCCCATCAGTTCGGCCAGCCGGAGTTCGCCGTCGATCAGGTCCGCGGCCCGGTCGAGCCGTTCCCGGTCGATGTCGACCAGGTGGACCGGCAGGCCGTGTCCGAGGGCGAGGACGGTGATTCCGACGCCCATCACCCCGGCTCCCAGCACGGTGAGGGCCTGTCGCGGGGGGGAATCGTCGTACGGGGCTGTGGTCAACGGGTTCTCCTTCGTTTTCACCGGGCACCGGGGGTGCGGAGGGTGCTGTCGAGCCAGTCGGCGACGGCGTCGCCGGTGGTCGCGACATGCTGTTCCATGATCGAGAAGTGGTCTCCGGGGACGTCGACGACGGTGTCGGCGCCGGCCCAGGTCGAGCGCCAGTCGCCGGCTTCGGCGGACGGGCGGCCGAGCGGGGTGGAGGCGCGGACCAGCAGCAGCGGGGCGCGGACCGCCGGGGGCTTCCAGTCGTCGAGCAGACGGAAGTAGCCGCCCATCGCGGTCAGCCGGGCCCCGTCCATCGGGGCCGCCCGGTCCTCGCGGGCGAACATGCCGCCCAGCAGGACGTCGTTGAACTGGGTGATGCCCTGGTTGTCGGAGAGGTAGGTGTCCAGCAGCACCACGGCCGCCGGGCCCTCGCCGCGCTGTTCCAGCGCGGCGGCCACGCCGTGGGCGAGCGTGCCGCCGGAGGAGGAGCCGGCCAGCACGAGCGTCCGTCCGGGCAGTTCCCGGAGCAGTGTCGTCGCCTGGAAGTCCAGCAGGGCCGACATGTCGGCGGGCAGTTCCTCCTCGGGGACGAATCCGGGGGCGTCGAGCGCGGCGACGGCGTAGCGGTCCCGGAAGCGGGCGGCGAAGCGGGCGTACTGGTGGGCACCGCCGAGCGCGACGATGGAGCCGAAGCAGACGAGCACGGGGGCGTCGGCGCGCTCGTTCAGGCGCAGCAGCCGAGGGCCTGCGCCGGCGGCCGCGAGGTCACTGCCGCTGTGGAAGGCCGGGCGCAGGGCGGAGGCGTTCTTGAGCAGGGCGATGCCCTCGTCGATCCGGCCGAGTGTGCAGGCCTGGCGGAACAGCACGCTCACCGGGTCGGCGTCGGCGGCGTCGGACGCAGCTGCTCCGGTTCCGGCCGCGGGTGCCGTTTCGGGCCGGGGGGTGTCTTCCGCCCGGGCCTCGGCGGCGAGGCGCGCCGCGAGCGCGGCGGGGGTGCCGCTGTCGAAGACGGCGGAGGGCCGTAGCCGCAGTCCGGTGGCGGCGGCCAGCCGGTTGCGGAGTTCGACCGCGGTCAACGAGTCGAATCCGACGGAGAGGAAGGGGACCGTCGCGGACAGCGCCCCGGAGTCGGTGTGGCCGAGGACTTCGGCGGCCTCGGCGAGGACGAGTTCGCGCAGGACCAGCTCGCGTCCCTGTTCGTCGGCGGCGGCGTCGAGCCGGTGCCGGAGCGCTGCGGCGGCGGTCGGGGACCCCTTCGCCCCGGTCGCCGCGGTCGGGCTGCGCCGGACCAGGGAGCGCAGCATCGGGTGCACCGGGCCGTCGCCGCGCACGGTCAGGTCGAGGTGGGCCAGGACGACGGGACTCCCGTCTCCCGGCGGGGCGGCGTCCGGGGCGCACACGGTGTCCAGCAGGGCCATGGCCTCCTGGTCGGAGAGGCCGCGGGCGCCGCGCCGGTCGATGCGCTGCCGTTCGGCGCCGCCGAGCTCCGCCGTCATTCCGCTCACCCGCTCCCAGGGCCCCCAGGCGAGGGACAGGCCGGGGAGCCCGAGCCGTCGGCGTTCCGCGGCGAGGGCGTCGAGCGCGGCGTTGGCGGCCGAGTAGGACGCCTGGCCGGGGCTGCCCAGCACGCCCGCGGCGGAGGAGAAGACGACGAACGCGGCGAGGTCCGCTCCGCGCGTCAGCCGGTCGAGGTGGTGGGCGGCGTCGACCTTGGGCCGCAGGACGGCGGTCATCCGCTCCCCCGTCAGCCCGTCCAGCAGACCGTCGTCGAGCACTCCGGCGGTGTGGACCACGGCACACAGCGGATGGCGTTCGGGGATGCCTGCCAGGGCGGCGGCCAGGGCCTGACGGTCGGACACGTCACAGCTGAGGGCGGCCAGTTCGGCTCCCGCCTCGGCCAGCTCCGCCGTCAGCTCCGGCATGCCGGGGGCGTCGGCGCCGCGGCGGCTCAGCACGAGGAGGTGGCGCACCCCGTGCGCGGCGACCAGATGGCGCGCCAGGACGGCCGCGAGGGCGCCGCCGCCGCTCAGCAGGACCGTCCCCTCGGCCGGCCCGAACGCGCCGGCCGGCCGGGTGTCGGTCGCGGTGGCGGTGGCCGTGGTGGCGGTGGTGGCCGGCGGCCGTACCAGTCGGGGCGCGTACAGGACGCCGCCGCGCAGGGCCGCCTGTGGTTCGCCCGTGGCGAGCAGGTCGGCGAGCGCGTCGCCGAGACCGTCCGGGGCCGGCCCTTCGACGTCCAGCAGCACGAACCGGTCGGGGTGTTCGAGCTGAGCGGCCCTGAGCATGCCCCACACGGCCGCCGCGCCGAGGTCCGCCGGCTGCGGCTGCGCGCCGAACGGGCCGGTCGCACCCCGGGTGAGCACCACCAGGGGTGTCCGGGCGGTGGTGTCGTCGGCCAGGTGGGCCTGGACGCGGTCCAGGACCCCGGACGCGACCGCGTGCACCGCCGCGGGGTCCGCGTCCCGGGCGGGGGCGTCCGCGGTCACGGTGCCGGCGGACGGGGGGCAGGTCAGCAGCATCGCGTCGGGTGTCGCGGACGGGGGTTCGGTGGGGAAGCCGGCCGGCAGCAGCCGCTCGTCCTGCGGGCCGAGGAGGCCCCAGCGGGTGACCGGGCGCGGGCCGGGCCCGGCGGTGACCGGCGTCCAGCCGACGTGGAGGACGGAGCCGGAGGACGCCCGCAGTGCGGCGGTGGACGCCGTGCGCAGAGTGAGCGAGCCGACCGTCGCCACCGTGCGCCCCGAGGGATCGGTGATCCGCGCGGTGACGGCGTCCGGGCCGTCGGGGCGCAGCCGGACGCGCAGGACCGGCGCGTCGGAGGTCTCGATCGCGACGCGCTGCCAGGAGAACGGCAGGGGGACGCCGTCGGCGGGCTCCGCGGTCGCGGCGCCTTCGCGCAGACCGGTCGTCTGGAGGGCCGCGTCCAGGAGGGCCGGGTGCACGCCGAAGCCGCCCGCTCCGCCGGCGGGGAGGCCGTCGGGCAGGGCCACTTCGGCGTGGATCGCGTCCGCGGTGCGCCATGCGGCGCGCAGGCCCCGGAACGCCGGGCCGTAGGCGACGCCCCGGGTTTCGAGCAGCCCGTACAGTTCGTCCACGTCGAGGGGGACCGCGTCGGGCGGGGGCCAGGTGCCGGCCGGTTCGGTCGTGTCGTCCCGGTCGGCCGAGGGGTCCCGGGGGCCGACCGCGCCGGTCGCGTGCCGGGTCCAGGGCCGGTCGGCGGAGCCGGGGGCGGCCTCGGGCCGGGAGTGGAACTCCACCGGGCGCCGTCCCGTGCCGTCCTCGGCGCCCACCCGTACGCGCAGTTGCACGGCCTGATCGTCGGGCAGCAGCAGCGGGGCGGCGAGGGTCAGCTCCTCCACGAGGGCGCAGCCGAGGCGGCGGCCCGCGTGCGCGGCCAGCTCCACGAGGGCCGCGCCGGGCAGGATCACGGCTCCGGCCACGGCGTGGTCGGCGAGCCAGGGGTGGGTGGCCGAGGAGAGCCGGCCGGTGAAGAGGGTGCCCGCGTCGTCGGGCAGTTCGACCTCGGCGCCGAGCAGCGGGTGGTCCGCGGCGGACTGGCCGGTGGCCGCCTGGTCCCGGTCGGCCGGCAGGGCGTCCAGCCAGTAGCGGCGTCGTTGGAAGGCGTAGGTGGGCAGGTCCACCCGCTGGGCACCGGTTCCCGCGAACAGTCGCTCCCAGTCGACGCGCAGGCCCCGGACGTGTGCCTCGGCGAGCGCGAGCTGGAGTCGGCGGAGCCCTCCGGCCCCGCGCCGCAGGGTGTCGAGCACCAGCGTCTCCGGGGCGCCCGCGTCGGCGGCCGTGTCCTCGATCGCGTACATCAGGGCGGGCTGGGGGCTCGACTCGATGAAGACGCGGTGCCCGGCCGCGAGGAGCGAGCGGGTCGCCCGCTCGAACTCGACGGTCTGCCGGAGGTTGCGGTACCAGTACTCGGCGCCCAGGGACTTCGTGTCCAGCAGGCCGCCGGTCACGCTGGAGTAGTACGGCACCGTACCCGCGAGGGGGGTGATCCCGTCCAGGTCGGAGAGCAGGCGCTCGCGGATCTCCTCCACGTGCGAGGAGTGCGACGCGAAGCCGGTTTCGATGCGAGTCGCCCACACCCCTTCCTCCAGGAGTTCCTCCACCAGGGCCGTGACCGCGTCGGCGTCGCCCGACACCGCCGCCGACGACGGGCCGTTCACCGCCGCCACCGAGAGCCGGCCCGCCCACGGGGCGATGCGCTCCCGTGCCACGTCCACCGGCAGGGGAACCGACGCCATACCGCCACGGCCCGCCAACGCACCCACCGCACGGGAACGCAACGCGACCACCCGCGCCCCGTCGTCGATGCTCAGACCACCCGCCACCACCGCGGCGGCGATCTCGCCCTGCGAGTGGCCCACCACCGCGTCCGGAACGACGCCGAACGAGCGCCACACCTCCGCCAGCGACACCATCACCGACCACAGCACCGGCTGCACCACGTCGACCCGGGCGAGCAACCGCTCCGAGCCCAGCGCCTCCGCCAACGACCAGTCCACGTAAGGCGCCAGCGCCCGCTCGCACTCGGCCATCCGTTCCGCGAACACAGCCGATTCGGCCAGCAGCTCCGCGGCCATCCCCACCCACTGCGAACCCTGACCCGGGAACACCAGCACCGAACGGCCCGGGGGCAGCCCGCTGCCGACCGTCACGCCCGCCGCACGCACGCCCCGCGACAGGGCGGCGACACCGGCCAGCAGTTCGCCCCGGTCCGCCCCCACCACCACCGCGCGCTCCGCGAACCGCGAACGCCCCGCCGCCAGCGAATGGCCGACGTCCGTCACGCTCAGGCCCGGTTCCGCCACCACCCGCTCGTACAGCGCCGTCGCCTGGGCGCGCAGCGCATCCGGAGTACGCGCCGACAGGATCCAGGGGACGGCGGCGGGCACCGGTTCCGGCGTGGCGGGCCCGTCGGAAGCCGCCGGGTCGGCCGGGGCCTGTTCGAGGATGACGTGGGCGTTGGTGCCGCTGGCGCCGAAGGAGGACACCCCGGCCCGGCGCGGGCGGCCCGTCTCCGGCCAGGGGGCGGCCTCGGTGAGCAGGGAGACGGCTCCCTCGGTCCAGTCGATCCGGGGCGAGGGACGGTCGACGTGCAGGGTGCGCGGCATCACGCCGTGCCGCATCGCGAGCACCGACTTGATCACCCCGCCGACGCCCGCGGCGGCCTGGGTGTGGGACAGGTTGGACTTCAGCGAGCCCAGCCGCAACGGCCGCCCGGCGGGCCGGTCCTGCCCGTACGTGGCCATCAGCGCCTGCGCCTCGATGGGGTCGCCGAGGACGGTGCCGGTGCCGTGCGCCTCCACCATGTCGACCTCGGACGGGTCGAGTCCGGCACGGGCGAGCGCCCCGTTGATGACGCGCTGCTGCGCGGGCCCGTTGGGGGCGGTCAGCCCGTTGCTGGCGCCGTCCTGGTTGACGGCCGAGCCGCGGATGACGGCCAGGACGGGGTGCCCCGCGCGCCGGGCGTCCGAGAGCCGTTCCAGCAGGAGCAGGCCCAGGCCCTCCCCGAACCCGGCTCCGTCCGCCGCGGACGAGAAGGACTTGCTGCGTCCGTCGGGTGCCAGGCCGCGCTGGCGGCTGAATCCGACGTACAGGCCGGGGGTGGACATCACGGTCACCCCACCGGCCAGGGCGAGGGTGGTGTCGCCGGAGCGCAGCCCCTGGCAGGCGAGGTGGACGGCGACCAGGGAGGACGAGCAGGCGGTGTCCAGGGTGACCGCCGGGCCTTCCAGGCCCAGGGTGTAGGCGATCCGGCCCGAGGCGACGCTGGGGATGGTGCCGGTGCCGAGGAAGCCTTCCACTTCGTCGGGCACCCGGCCGAGCCGGGACCCGTATTCGCTGTAGATCACTCCGGTGTAGACGCCGGTGCGGCTGCCGCGCAGGGTCGCCGGGTCGATGCCCGCGCGTTCCACCGCTTCCCAGGACGCTTCCAGCAGCAGCCGCTGCTGCGGGTCCATGGCCAGGGCCTCGCGCGGCGAGATGCCGAAGAAGCCGGGGTCGAAGCCGGTCGCGTCGTGGAGGAAGCCGCCTTCCCGGACGTAGAAGGTGCCGGGGGCGTCGGGGTCGGCGTCGAAGCCGCCCTCGACGTCCCAGCCGCGGTCGGTGGGGAACGGCGAGACCGCGTCGCGTTCCTTGACCAGCAGGTCCCACAGGTCTTCCGGGGTGCGTACGCCGCCGGGGTAGCGGCAGCTCATCGCCACGATGGCGATGGGCTCGGCGGAGTCGTCGCGGAGCCGTCGGTTCTCCTGCCGCAGGCGCTGGTTGTCCACCAGCGAGGCGCGCAGGGCGGCGACCACCTGGTCCGTGTCGGCGGGCATGGGGGTGGGCTTCTCCTTCTGCGGCTGTCGGTCAGTCACGTTCGCCGCCCAGGGCCATCCGGACGAGTTCGTCGACGGCCATGGCGTTGATGTCGGCGGCGGGAGCCGGCGTGTCCGGTGTCTCCGGCCGGTCGGCGAGGTGCGCCCCGGCGGCCCTCCCGGTGCGGGCGGGGTCGCCCGGCCCGTCGGGTACCAGGCGCCCGGTGAGGTGGGCGGCGACGGCGGCCGGGGTGGGGTGGTCGAAGACCAGGGTGGCGGGCAGCCGGCGGCCGGTGGCGGCGCCGAGCCGGTTGCGGAGTTCGACCGCGGTGAGCGAGTCGAAGCCGAGGTCCTTGAACGCCTGGTCCGGGTCGACGGCCTCGGGTCCGCCGTGGCCGAGGATGTCGGCGACCCGGCTCCGTACCAGGTCGAGCAGGGTGGCGACGCGTTCCTCCGGGGTGAGGCCGGTCAGCCGGCGGCGCAGCGAGTCCGCTTCGGCGGCGTCCGCCCCGGAGGCGGGGCGGCGTGCGGTACCGGGGACCAGGGCGGCGAGCAGGGCCGGGACGGGTCCGGTCCGGGCTGCCGTCCGGAGCCGGCCGAGGTCGATCTTGACCGGGACGAGCAGCGGTTCGTCCAGGGTGAGCGCCGCGTCGAACAGGGCCAGGCCCTCTTCGCTGCCGATGGCCGCGGTGCCTCCCCGGGACATCCGCCGCAGGTCGGCGGCGGTGAGCGTGCCGGTCATGGTGCTGCGGCGCGCCCACAGGCCCCAGGCGAGCGACTGGGCGGGCAGTTTCAGGGCACGGCGGTGCTGGGCGAGCGCGTCGAGGAAGGCGTTGGCGGCCGCGTAGTTGCCCTGCCCGGCGTTGCCGACCGTGGCGGACGCGGAGGAGAACAGGACGAAGGCCGACAGCGGCAGGTCACGGGTGAGGTTGTGCAGGTTGAGGGCCGCGTCGACCTTGGGCCGCAGGACGTGGCGCATCCGCCCGGGGGTCAGCGACTCGATCGTCCCGTCGTCCAGGACGCCGGCCGCGTGGACGACCGCGCTCAGCGGGCGGTCGGCGGGGATGCCGGCGAGCAGCGCGGCGAGCGCGTCCCGGTCGGCGACGTCACAGGCCTCCACGTCCACCCGGGCGCCGAGGCCGCGCAGTTCGGCTGCGAGGTCGGCCAGGCCCGGGGCGTCCGTGCCGCGCCTGCCGACGAGCAGCAGGTTCCGTACGCCGTGCGCGGTCACGAGGTGCTCTGCCACCAGGCCGCCGAGCGCGCCGCCGGCCCCGGTGACGAGGACGGTTCCCCCGGCCGCGGCGATACCGGATGGTGTGTCCGGGTCCGGGTTCCGGTCCGGGTCCGTGGCGACGGTGGCCCTGGTGAGGCGGGCGGCGAGGAGCTCTCCGCCGCGTATCGCCAGTTGGGGTTCCGTTCCGGCCAGTGCCCGGGGCAGCAGGCCGGCCACGGCGGCCGGGTCGTCGGTGTCGATCAGCAGGAAGCGGTCCGGGTGCTCGGACTGGGCGGAGCGGACGAGGCCGCGGACCGCGGCGCCGGTGAGGTCGGTGACCTCCTCGCCGGCTGCCGTGGAGACCGCACCCCGGGTGACGAGCACGAGCCGGGTGCCGTCGTCCCACCGCGGGTCGGCCAGCCAGTCCTGGACGAGCCGCAGGGCGTCGTCCAGTGCGGTGTGCACGGATCCGGCGTCGGGCGGGGACGAAAGGTCCGGGGTGTGGTCGCACCAGGCCAGCACGGCGGCGGGCGACGGCGCTCCCCCGTCCAGCGCGGCACCGAGCGCGGCCAGGTCCGGATGGCTGTCCGGGAAGAGTTCCCGGCCGCCGAGGACAGCCCAGCGTCCGAGGGGGTCGGCGGGTGCGGTGGCGGGCACCGCCGACCACTGCACCCGGTAGAGGGATTCCGGGCCGCCGCCCGGGCGGAGGGTGTCGAGGTCGATCGGGCGGACGGCGAGCGCCTCGACCGACGCGACCGGGAGGCCGTTCGGGTCGGTCGCGTCGATCGACACCGATCCGTCCGGCCGGAAGCCGAGCCGTACCCTGAGCGCGGTGGCTCCGGAGGCGTGCAGCCCGACTCCGCTCCAGGAGAACGGCAGTCCGGCGGACGGCCGGTCCGCGCCCGATTCGCTGTCCGGCCGGGCCCGCAGGAACAGCCCCTGGAGGGCGGCGTCCAGGAGGGCGGGGTGCACGCCGAAGGCGGAGGCGGACCGGTGCTGGTCCTCGGGCAGACGTACCTCGGTGAAGATCTCGTCGCCCCGGCGCCAGGCAGCGGTGAGCCCGCGGAAGGCGGGTCCGTAGCCGTAACCGGAGGAACGGAACCGCTCGTACAGGTCGTCGACGGGGATCGGGACGGCGCCGGGCGGGGGCCAGGAGCCGGCGTCGTCCGGTACGGCCGAGGACGACGGCTCGCGGGTCGTGGCGTCGGCGGTGAGCGTGCCGGTCGCGTGCGCGGTCCAGTGCGGGGTCGCCGCGTCCTCGCGGCAGGAGAACAGGTCCAGGGAGCGGCTGCCGTGCGCGTCCGTGGCGCCGACCCGAACCTGCAGGCGGACGGCGGTGTCGGCGGGTATCAACAGCGGTGACTGGAGCGTCAGTTCCTCCACCGTGTGGCAGCCGGCCTCGTCCGCGGCGCGTACCGCGAGTTCCGCGAAGGCCGCGCCGGGCAGCAGGACCGTACCGGCCACCGCATGGTCGGCGAGCCAGGGGTGGGTACGCAGCGAGATCCGGCCCGTGAGCAGCAGTTCACCCGTGTCGGCCAGTTCGATGGCCGCTCCGAGGACGGGGTGGTCGGCCGGATCGAGCCCGGCCGCGCCCACATCGGCCGCCGCGGTGGGTGCCGGCTCGGGCCAGTAGCGGCTGCGCTGGAAGGCGTAGGTCGGCAGGTCCACCCGCCGCGCCCCCGGGAACGCACCCGAGAAGTCCACTCCCAGCCCGCACTCCCACGCACGACCCACCGCACGCAGCACCTGAGCCGGGCCGCCCTCCCCCCGGCGCAGCGTCCCCAGCACCGCGGCCTCCACACCCGCGGCCTCCACCGACTCCCCCACCGCCACACCCAGCACCGCATGCGGGCTGGCCTCGACGAAGAACCGGAAACCCTCCCCCAGCAACGCCGCCGTGGCCTGCCCGAACTCCACCGTCTCCCGCAGATTCCGGTACCAGTACTCGGCGTCCAGGACCTCCGTGTCCAACCAACCACCCGTCACCGTCGAGAAGAACGGCACCGAACCCGAGACCGGAACGATCCCGTCCAGGTCGGCGAGCAGGCGCTCACGGACCTCCTCCACATGCGCGGAGTGCGACGCGTAGTCGACCTCGATCAGACGCGCCCGCACCCCCTCCCCCACCAGCGCATCGACCAGCGCCGCCACCGCGTCCGCGTCACCCGACACCACCGTCGACGACGGACCGTTCACCGCCGCCACCGACAACCGGCCCGCGATCCGCTCCCGCACCGCCTCCACCGGCAGCGGCACCGACGCCATCCCGCCACGGCCCGCCAACGCACCCACCGCACGGGAACGCAACGCCACCACCCGCGCCCCGTCGTCGATACTCAGACCACCCGCCACCACGGCCGCGGCGATCTCGCCCTGCGAGTGGCCCACCACCGCGTCCGGAACCACCCCGAACGCGCGCCACACCTCCGCCAGCGACACCATCACCGCCCACAGCACCGGCTGCACCACATCGACCCGCGCCAACAGCGCCTCCGAACCCAGCACCTCCGCCAACGACCAATCCACGTAAGGCGCCAGAGCCCGCTCGCACTCCGCCATCCGCCCCGCGAACACAGCCGATTCGGCCAACAGCTCCGCGGCCATCCCCACCCACTGCGAACCCTGACCCGGGAACACCAGCACCGAACGACCGTCGACCGGGCGACCGCCGTCCCACGCTCCCGAGTCGTCGTCGGCCATCCGGCCCAGCAGGGTGTGGAGTTGGTCCCGGTCCCCGACCAGTGCCTTCCGGTACTCGAAGGCGGTGCGCGTGTGCAGGGCGGATCCGATGTCGCGCGGGTCGGCCCCGGGGTTGCCGTCCAGGTGGCGGCGCAGCCGGTCGGCCTGGAGGCGCAGTGCCTGCGGGCTCTTCGCCGACAGCAGCCAGGGCACCGCCGGCAGGGGGGTGCGCTCGGCCGGCGGGCCGTCGTCCTCCAGGGGGGTGTGTTCGAGGATGGTGTGGACGTTGGTGCCGCTCAGGCCGAAGGAGGACACTCCGGCCCGGAAGGGGCGGCCGTGGGACGGCCAGGGCTGCTGCTCGGTCGCGAGGGCCAGCGCTCCGCGCGTCCAGTCGACGTGGCCGGAGGGCCTGCTGACGTGCAGGGTGCGGGGCACCTGCCCGTGCTGCATGGACAGCACCGTCTTGATGACCCCCGCCACACCCGATGCCGCCTGGGCGTGGCCGAGGTTGGACTTGAGGGAGCCGACCAGCAGGGGCCGTCCGGCGGGCCGGTCCTGGCCGTAGGTGGCCAGCAGGGCCTGCGCCTCGATCGGGTCGCCGAGGGTGGTGCCGGTGCCGTGCGCCTCCACCACGTCCACCTCGGACGTCGTCAGGCCCGCGTCCGCGAGCGCCGCCCGGATCACCCGCTGCTGCGACGGACCGTTGGGGGCGGAGAGTCCGTTGCTGGCGCCGTCCTGGTTGACGGCGGAGCCGCGTACCACCGCCAGTACCGGGTGTCCGTTGCGGCGGGCGTCCGACAGCCGCTCCAGCAGCAGGACGCCGACGCCTTCGCCCATGCCCATGCCGTCCGCGTCGTCCGAGAAGGCCTTGCAGCGGCCGTCCTCGGCGAGTCCCCGTTGCCGGGAGAAGCTGATCAGGGCGCCGGGGGTCGCCATCAGGGCGACACCGCCGACCAGGGCGAGGGAGCAGTCGCCGCCGCGCAGGGCCCGGCCGGCGTAGTGCATGGCGACGAGTGAGGAGGAGCAGGCCGTGTCGATGGTCACGGCGGGGCCTTCGAGGCCCAGGGTGTAGGCGACCCGGCCGGATACGACGCTGGGTGCGCTGCCGGTGAGCAGGTGGCCCTCTCCTTCCTCCGACTGGGCGACGACGGCCGCGTAGTCGGCGTAGTTGACGCCGGTGAACACTCCGGTGCGGCTGCCGCGCAGGGCGGCCGGGTCGATGGCGGCGCGTTCGATCGCCTCCCAGGTGGTTTCCAGGAGCAGCCGCTGCTGGGGGTCCATGGCCAGGGCCTCGCGCGGCGAGATGCCGAAGAACTCCGCGTCGAAGTCGGCGGCGTCGTGCAGGAAGCCGCCCCGCCGGGTGGTCGAGGTGCCGGGGCGGTCGGGGTCGGGGTCGTAGAGGGCTTCGACGTCCCAGCCGCGGTCGGTGGGGAAGTCCGAGACGGCGTCGCCGCCGTCGGCGAGCAGGCGCCACAGGTCTTCGGGGGTGCCGATGCCACCGGGGAAGCGGCAGGCCATGGACACGATCGCGATCGGCTCGTCGTCGGGCGCGGGCGGGTGCGCGGCGGTGTCCGGGGCGGCCGGGTCCGGGTCGGTGGCCTGCCGGCCGAGCAGTTCGGCGCGGATCTCCCGGGCGAGCGCGGTGGACGACGGGTGGTCGAAGATCAGCGTGGACGGCAGCCGCAGTCCGGTGGCGGTGTTGAGCCGGTTGCGGAGTTCGACCGCGGTGAGGGAGGCGAAGCCCATGTCCTGGAACGCCGTGCCGGGCCGGATCGCGTCCACCGAGGGATGGCCGAGGACGGCTGCCGCGTGGGTGCGGACCAGGTCGAGCAGCAGGCGGTGCTGTTCGGATTCGGCGAGGGCGGCGAGCCGTTGGCGCAGCAGTGCGGCGGCGGGTGCCTCCGTGTCGCCGGTCGCGGCTTCCAGGGCGCGGCGGGCTTCGGGGATGCCGGTGAGCAGCGGGCTGCGGCGGGTGGAGGTGAAGACGGCGGCGAACCGCTCCCAGTCGACGTCGGCGACGGCGAGTACGGTCTCGTCGTCGTCGAGTGCCTGTTGCAGGGCGTGGACCGCGAGGTCGGGGGCGATCCGGGGCAGGCCGTGCTGCTCCAGTTTGAACAGGTCGGCGTCCGCTCCGGCGATGCGGTCCTGAAAGGGGTTCTCGGCCTGCCAGATGCCCCAGTCGACGGTGGTGGCGGTGAGGCCGCGGGCCCGGCGGTGCTGGGCCAGGGCGTCGAGGTAGGCGTTGGCGGCGGCGTAGGCGCCGTGGTCGCCGCTGCCCCAGACTCCGGCGATCGAGGAGAACAGGACGAAGGCGTCGAGTTCGCGGTCGAGCAGGGCGTCGAGGTGTTCGGCGCCGGCGGCCTTGGCGGCGACGATCTGTTCGAACGCGGACATCGGTGTGCCGTCCAGGGGGGCGAGCGCGACGAACGCGGCCGCGTGGACGACCGCGGTGACCGGGTCGCCCGCCGTGTCCAGGCCGGTGAGCAGTTCCGCCACGGCCCGACGGTCCGCCAGGTCGCAGACGGGCAGGGTCAGTCGTACGCCGAGGGCGGCCAGTTCCGCGGCGAGTTCGGCCGCGCCGGGTGCCTGGGGGCCGCGGCGGCCGGGCAGGACGAGGTGGGTGGCGCCGCTGCGGGCCAGCCAGCGGACGAGGTGCGGGCCGACGGCTCCGGTGCCGCCGGTCAGCAGGACGGTGCCGCGGGGCTTCCAGTGCGTCGTACGGCCGTCGTTCCGGGGGGCGCGCCGGAGGCGGCGGGCCAGCAGGCCGGTGGGGCGCAGGGCGAGCTGGTCCTCGCGGCCGAGGCCGTCCGGGCCGGTGCCGGGGGCCGTCAGGACGGCGGCGAGGCGGGTCCTGGCACGGGCGTCGAGGTCCGGCGGCAGGTCGATGAGTCCGCCCCAGCGGGCGGACAGTTCCAGCGCGGCGACCAGTCCGGTGCCCCAGACCAGTGCCTGGCGGGGGTGGGTGACCGGGTCGTCCGGGCCCGTGGACACGGCCCCTGCGGTGGCGCACCACAGGGGTGCGGTGAGGGCGAGGTCGCCCAGGGCCTGCACCAGGGCGACGGTGAGTGCCGTCCCGGTGGGCAGGGCCGGGTGGTCGGGGTGGGGCCGGTCGTCGGCGGCCAGCAGCGACAGCACGCCCGTCGGGACGCGGTCGCCGAGGGCGGTGGCGAGCGTGTCCGCGAGGTCCGTGCGGCGGACGGCGTCGGCGGTGGGTTCGGCCGTGACGACGGTGGCGCCCGCTTCGGTGAGGGCGAGCAGCGGGCCGCGTACCCGTGCGTCGTCGTCGTGTCCGGCGGGCAGGACGACGAGCCAGGTGCCGGCGGCGGGGGTGGCGGCCGGCGGGTCGGGCAGGGGCTGCCAGCCGATGCGGTAGCGCCAGGAGTCGATGACGCTCTCGTCGCGCCGCTGTTTGCGCCAGCCTCGCAGGGCGGGCAGGACGGGGGCGAGGGCGTCCTCGTCGACGGCGAGGTGGGCGGCGATCTCGGCCGGGGCGTCGTGGTCGACCATGTGCCAGAAGGCCGTGTCGTGCGGGTCGGCGGCGGCCGGTCCGGTGCCGGGCGCCGCCTCCGGCTCCAGCCAGTAGCGCCGCAGCTGGAAGGGGTATCCGGGCAGGGCGGTCGGGCGGGCGCCGGTGCCGGCGTACACCGCGGACCAGTCGACGGCCGCGCCGGCCACCCACAGTTCGGCGGCCGAGCGCAGGGCCCGGCGCGCTCCGCCGTCGTCGCGGCGCAGGGTGCCGACGACCACGGGCGGCTCCTCGGCGCCGGTGGCCTCGGCGGTGTCCTGGAGGGCCATGGTCAGCACCGGGTGCGGCGACACCTCGACGAAGACCTCGTGGCCCTGTTCGATCAGGGAGCGGACGGCGGCCTCGAAGCGGACGGTCCCGCGGAGGTTGCGGTACCAGTAGTCGGCGTCCATGACCGTGGTGTCGAGCCGGTCGCCGGTGACGGTGGAGAACAGCGGGATCCGGGCCGGGAGCGGGCGTACGCCGGCCAGCGCGGCCAGCACCTCGGACCTGATCCCTTCGACCTGGGCCGAGTGCGAGGCGTAGTCCACGGGTACGGACCGGGCCCGTACGCCCTGTGCGGCGCAGTGGGCGAGCAGTTCGGCCAGGGCCCGGGTCTCGCCCGAGACCACCACGGCGGCGGGTCCGTTGACGGCGGCCACCGACAGCTTCTCGGCCCAGGGGGCGATCTCGGCGCGGACCCGGTCCTCGGGCAGGGACACCGCGACCATGCCGCCGAGTCCGGCCAGCGCCCGGATGGCCCGGCTGCGCAGGGCGACGACCTTCGCCCCGTCCTCCAGGCTCAGCGCTCCCGCCACCACGGCGGCGGCGATCTCGCCCTGGCTGTGCCCGACCACGGCGTCGGGCCGGACGCCCCAGGACTCCCAGTGCGCGGCCAGTGACACCATCACCGCCCACAGCACCGGCTGCACCACGTCCACCCGTTCCAGGGAGGGTGCCCCGGGCGCGCCCTCCAGGACGGCGGGGAGCCGCCAGTCGACATGGGCGGAGAGGGCGGCGTCGCAGGCGGCGAGGCGGTCCCGGAAGGCGGGGCTGGTGGCGAGCAGGTCCTGCGCCATGCCGGCCCACTGGGAGCCCTGGCCGGGGAACACCAGGGCCGTCCGGCCCTCGACGACCCGGCCGGTGCCCGCGACGACGTCGGCGGGCGTGGCCGGGGCGGTGGAGAGGTCCGTGCCCGGCCCGGACAGGGCGGCGAGGCCGTCCAGCAGTGCGGGGTACCCGTCGCCGATCACCACGGCCCGGTGTTCGAAGGCGGACCGGGTGGTCGCCAGCGAGAACCCGATGTCGGCCGGCCGTGCGGGCGCGTCCGTGGCGAGCCGGGCGCGCAGCCGGGCCGCCTGGTCCCCGAGCGCGGACGCGGTGCGGCCGGACAGCACCCAGGGCAGCACGGCCCCGGGCGCGCCCGCCCCGGCTGCGGTGTCCGGGCCGTCGGTCACGGCTTCCGGTCCGTCTGCCGGTTCCGGCTCCGGCGCCTGTTCGAGGACGACGTGCGCATTGGTGCCGCTCATGCCGAACGAGGACACCCCGGCCCGGCGCGGCCGGTCGACGGCGGGCCAGTCGCGGGCCTCGGTGAGGAGTTCGACGGCGCCCGAGGACCAGTCGGCGTGCGGGGTGGGCGCGTCCACGTGCAGGGTGCGGGGCAGGACGCCGTGCCGCAGTGCGAGCACCGTCTTGATGACCCCGGCGACCCCGGCGGCGGCCTGGGTGTGCCCGATGTTGGACTTCAGCGACCCCAGCCACAGCGGGCGGTCGGCGGGCCGGTCCTGGCCGTAGGTGGCCAGCAGCGCGTCGGCCTCGATCGGGTCGCCGAGGGTGGTACCGGTGCCGTGCGCCTCCACCGCGTCCACGTCGGACGCCGTCAGCCCCGCGTCCGCGAGCGCCGCCCGGATCACCCGCTGCTGGGAGGGGCCGTTGGGGGCGGTCAGGCCGTTGCTGGCGCCGTCCTGGTTGATCGCCGAACCGCGCAGCACGGCCAGCACCGTACGGCCGTTGCGGCGCGCGTCAGACAGCCGCTCCAGCAGCAGCATCCCCACGCCCTCGCCCCAGCCGGTGCCGTCCGCGGCCGCCGCGAACGGCTTGCAGCGGCCGTCGGCGGACATCGCGCCCTGCCGACTGAACTCGACGAACACCGCCGGCAGCGCCATCACGCTGACCCCGCCGGCGAGCGCGAGCGAGCACTCCCCGGCCCGCAGGGCGCGCGCCGCGAGGTGCAGCGCCACCAGCGAGGCCGAACAGGCGGTGTCCACGGTGACGGCGGGGCCTTCGAGGCCGAGCGCGTAGGACACCCGCCCGGACATCACGCTCATCGAGTTCCCCGTCATCAGGAACCCCTGGACGGCTTCGGCGGCGCCGGAGCCCAGCGTCGCGTACCCCTGGTCGATGGCTGCGGCGAACACCCCGGTGCGGCTGCCCCGCAGGGTGAGCGGGTCGATGCCGGCCTGCTCGACGGCCTCCCAGGACGCCATCAGCAGCAGCCGCTGCTGCGGGTCCATCGCGACCGCCTCGCGGGGCGAGATGCCGAAGAACGCCGGGTCGAAGTCCGCCGCGCCGTCCAGGAACGCCCCCCGCCCGGGGACGGTGCCGCCGGACGGCCAAACGGTCTCCCAGCCCCGGTCGCCGGGGACGGGCGCGACGGTGTCGCGGCCTTCGGCGAGCAGTTCCCACAGGTCCTCGGGGGTGCGGACACCGCCGGGGAAGCGGCAGCTCATCGCCACGATCGCGATCGGCTCGCTCGTGCGGGCCTCGGCCTCCCGGAGCCGCTGCCGGGTGTCCCGAAGGTCGATGGTCACCCGGTTGAGGTAGTCGCGCATCCTCTGGTCGCTCACTGGACACCGCTGCTTTCGTCTCGGGCTGCTCGGGTCTCGTCTCGGACTGCGCGGGACGCGCAGGGTGCGCAGGGTGCGCGGAACGGTGCCCTGGTCATGCGGATCCCAGCTGCCGGTCGATGTAGTCGAACATCTCGTCGTCGCTGGCCGCCTCGATCAGGTCGGGGGCCAGGTCGTCCACGTCGCCCGTGGGGCGGGCGGTGGTGGCCGTTGTCCCGCCGGACAGCGGGCGGGACAGCACTTCCCGTATCCGGGCGGCGAGTTCGTCGCTGACGCCGTCCGGCGGCAGGGCGTCGAGCAGGGTCTCCAGGGTGTCGAGCCCGGCCCGGACCGCCGCGTCGCCGGTCGGGCGGGCGGCGGTGACCCGCTCGGCGAGGTGGCGTGCCAGTGCCTCCGGGGTGGGGTGGTCGAAGACCAGCGCGGCCGGCAGCCGCAGCCCGGTCGAGGACACCAGCCGGTTGCGCAGTTCGACCCCGGTGAGGGAGTCGAAGCCGACCTCCTTGAACGGGCGGGCCGGGCGGATCAGGTTCGGCGAACTGTGGCCGAGCACCGCCGCCGCGTTGCCGCGCACCAGGTCGAGCAGGGTCCGGTGCAGCTCGGCCTCGGGCAGCTCGGCGAGCTGCTGCGCCATCGAGCGGGCCGGTGCCGCGGCGGAGGCGGCGGCAGTACGGGCGGGGCGGGCCAGGCCGCGGAGCACGGCGGGCAGCCGGTCGTCCGCCCGCAGCACCGACGGGGCGATCCTGGCCGCGAGCCGGTAGGCGTACGGGGAGTCCAGCGCCGCGTCGAACAGGGCGAGGCCCTCCGCCGAGGTCAGCGCGCCCGCCCCGGCGCCCCGGCCCGCGGTGACCGCGGCGGTCATCCCGCTGCGCTCCTCCCACAGGCCCCAGCCGATGGACAGGCCGGGCAGCCCCTCGGCCCGGCGTTCGGCGGCGAGGGCGTCGAGGACCGCGTTGGCGGCGGCGTAGTTCGCCTGCCCGGCCGCGCCGAACTGGGCGGCGCCCGAGGAGAACAGGACCAGCGCAGCGAGGTCGAGGTCCCGGGTGAGTTCGTGCAGGGCCAGCGCCGCGTCCGCCTTGGGCCGCAGGACGCGGTCGAGCCGGTCCGGCGTCAGCCCGGCGATCGTGGCGTCGTCCAGGACACCGGCCGCGTGGACGACGGCGGTCAGCGGGTGCGCGGCGGGCACCGACCCGAGCAGGGCGGTGAGCGCGGCGTGGTCGGCGACGTCGCAGGCGGCGACGGTCACCGACGCCCCGAGTCCGGTCAGTTCCCGCACCAGCTCCGGCATCCCGTCGGCGGATCCGCCCCGGCGGCCCGCCAGCAGCAGGTGCCGGGTGCCGTGCGCGACGACCAGGTGCCGGGCCAGGAGCCGTCCCAGGGTGCCGGTGGCCCCGGTGACCAGGACGGTCCCTTCGGGGTCCGGCGCAGCGGGCAGCAGCAGGACGTTCTTGCCGACGCCCCGGGCCTGGCTGAGCGAGCGCAGGGCGGCCGGGGCCTGCCGGACGTCCCAGCCGGTGACGGGCAGGGGACGCAGCACCCCCTGCTCGAACAGGGCCAGGACGTCGGCGAGCATCTCACCGATCCGCTCCGGACCGGCCTCCATCAGGTCGAACGCCCGGTAGCGCACCCCGGGGTGCTGCCGGGCGACCGTCCCGGGGTCGCGGACGTCGGTCTTGCCCATCTCCACGAAGCGGCCGCCGTTCGGCAGCAGTCGCAGACCGGCGTCGACGAACTCCCGCGCCAGGCTGTCGAGTACGACGTCGACGCCCCGCCCGCCGGTGGCCGTCAGGAACTTCTCGGCGAAGTCGGTGGAACGGGTCGAGGCGATGTGCTCGGTGTCCAGTCCGCCGGCCTCCAGGACGTCCCACTTGGCGGGGGAGGCGGTCGCGAACACCCGCGCACCGGCGTGCCGGGCGAGCTGTACCGCCGCCATGCCGACACCGCCGGCCGCGGCGTGGACCAGCACCGATTCCCCGCGCCGCAGTCCGCCGAGATCGAACAGACCGTAGTAGGCGGTGAGGAACACCACCGGCACCGATGCGGCGCGGGCGAAGGACCAGCCCGCCGGTATCCGGGCGACGGTGCGGCGGTCGGCGACGGCGGTCGGGCCGAACGCGCCCCCGAAGATCCCCATCACCCGGTCCCCGGGCACCAGGTCGTCCACACCCGGGCCGACCTCGATGACGGTTCCGGCGCCCTCGCTGCCCAGGCCCTGCTGTTCGGGGTCGGGGTCCAGGCCGAGCGCGGCGATGACGTCGTGGAAGTTCAGCCCGGCGGCGCGCACCGCGATCCGCACCTCGCCCTTGCCCAGCGGGGCGAGGGCCGCGGGCGCGGGCCCCGCCACGATGTCCTCCACGGAGCCCCGGCCGTCGGTGGTGAGCCGCCAGGCCGCGCCGTCCGGCAGGGACAGCGTGCCGTCCGGCCGTCCGCCGCGGACCAGCCGCGGCAGCAGCGGCAGGCCGGTCCGCAACGCCAGCTCGGGTTCCCCGGTGGCGAGCGCCGCAGGCAGGGCGTCCGCCCGCTCGCCCGTCCCGGCCGCGTCGATGAGGACGAAGCGCCCGGGGTGCTCGGCCCGCGCGCTGCGCACCAGGCCCCACAGGGCGGCCTGGGCGGGATCGACGGGACGGTCGAGCGGTCCGGTGCGGACCGCGTCCCTGGTGAGCAGGGCCAGCCTGGCCTCGGCGAACCGCTCGTCGGCCAGCCACTGCTGTACCAGGGCCAGGCCCCGGTGCGCGGTGCCGCGGACCCGGTCGGCGGGGTCGGGCAGGTCGGCGGTGGCGACGGCCGCCACGATCACCTCGGGGAGGGCGGCGCCCGCTTCGAGCGCGGCTCCCAGGGCGTCGAGGTCCGGCAACGTCGCCGCGCCGGGGACGGCACCGCCGAGGGCGGCCCAGGTGGGCACGGCACTGTCGGCCGGGTCGGCGGCCGGGGTCCAGTCGAGACGGTACAGCAGGTCGGCGTGGGCGTTCGCGGAGAGCGGCCCGCCCGCGGCCGGGGGCCGCAGCAGCAGGCCCTCCACGCCGAGCACCTGCCGTCCCGACAGGTCGTGGGCGTGCAGGGTCACGGAGTCCGGCGCGCCGGCGGCGAGCCGCACCCGCAGCGTGGTGGCCCCGGTGATCCCGCCGGTCACACCGTTCCAGCTGAAGGGCAGCCGGGCCCCGCCGTCCTGGTCGGGCAGCAGTGCGGCGGTCTGGAGGGCCGCGTCCAGCAGCGCGGGGTGCAGCACGCACCCGGCGGCGTCGGCGTGCTGCGACTCCGGCAGCACCACCTCGGCGAACACCTCGCCGTCGCGGAGCCACGCGGCACGGATGCCGCGGAAGGCGGGGCCGTAGTGGTAGCCGGCCTCGGCGAAGCGCTCGTAGAGGTCGCCGGTGTCCACGGGTTCGGCACCGGACGGCGGCCAGCTCAGCAGACCGGCCGCGGCTCCGGCCGGGTCCCCGGCGGGCCGGGGCACCAGGGTGCCGGTGGCGTGCTCCGTCCAGGGCGCGTCGGCGTCCCGGGTCGTGCGGGCGAACACGCCGAGCCTCCGCCGACCGTCGCCGTCGGGCGCGGCGACCCGGAGCTGCAGGTGGACGGCTCCCTCCTCCGGGAGCACGAGGGCCGATCCGAGGGTGAGTTCCTCGACCACCGGGCAGTCCGCCTCGGCCCCGGCGCGCAGCGCGAGTTCGAGGAAGGCCGTACCGGGGAGGAGGACGACGCCCGACACCGCGTGATCGGCGAGCCAGGGGTGGGTACGCAGCGAGATCCGGCCGCTGAGCAGCAGTTCGTCGGAGTCCGCGACCTGCGTCACCGCACCGAGCAGCGGGTGCCCGGTCGTGGCGAGACCCGCCGAGGCGACGTCCCAGCTCGTGGTCGGGACGTCGAGCCAGTAGCGGCTGCGCTGGAAGGCGTACGTCGGCAGGTCCACCCGCCGCGCGCCCGGGAACGCACCCGAGAAGTCCACTCCCAGCCCGCACTCCCACGCACGGCCCACCGCACGCAGCACCTGAGCCGGGCCACCCTCCCCGCGACGCAGCGTCCCCAGCACCGCGGCATCCACACCCGCGGCCTCCACCGACTCCCCCACCGCAACCGACAACACCGCGTGCGGACTGGACTCGACGAAGAACCGGAAACCCTCCCCCAGCAGCGCCGCCGTGGCCTGCTCGAACTCGACGGTCTCCCGGAGGTTGCGGTACCAGTACTCGGCGTCCAGGGACTTCGTGTCCAGCCAGCCGCCCGTCACCGTCGAAAGGAACGGCACCGTGCCGGACAGGGGTGCGATGCCGTCCAGGTCGGACAGCAGGCGCTCGCGGACCTCCTCGACGTGCGCGGAGTGCGACGCGTAGTCGACCTCGATCAACCGCGCCCGCACACCCTCCCCGACCAAGGCCTCGACCAGTGCCGCCACCGCGTCCGCGTCACCCGACACCACCGTCGACGACGGACCGTTCACCGCCGCCACCGACAACCGGCCCGCGATCCGCTCCCGCACCGCCTCCACCGGCAGCGGCACCGACGCCATCCCGCCACGGCCCGCCAACGCCCCCACCGCACGGGAACGCAACGCCACCACCCGCGCCCCGTCCTCCAGGCTCAGACCACCCGCCACCACGGCCGCGGCGATCTCGCCCTGCGAGTGGCCCACCACCGCGTCCGGAACGACCCCGAACGAGCGCCACACCTCCGCCAGCGACACCATCACCGACCACAGCACCGGCTGCACCACATCGACCCGCGCCAACAGCGCCTCCGAACCCAGCACCTCCGCCAACGACCAATCCACATAAGGCGCCAGCGCCCGCTCGCACTCCGCCATCCGCCCCGCGAACACAGCCGATTCGGCCAACAGCTCCGCGGCCATCCCCACCCACTGCGAACCCTGACCCGGGAACACCAGCACCGAACGACCGGAAACCAACCCTCCGCCGGACACCGCGGCACCCTGCGACAGCGCGGTCAGGTGCTCGGCGAGGTTCTCCTCCGTGCCCACCAGCAGCGCGCGGTGTGCCAGCGCGCTGCGGCCCGTGGCCAGAGAGAAGGCCACGTCCGTGGCGCGGACGCCCGAACCGTCGCCGATCCGGGCCGACAGCGCGGCGGCCTGGGCGCGCAGCGCCTCCGGAGTGCGCGCCGAGAGGAGCAGGGGGACGACCGCGGGTGCCGTCTCCGGTGTCCCGGGCTGGTCGACGAGCGTGTCCGCGGAAGCTGTCGGGTCGTCCGGGGCCTGTTCGAGGATGACGTGGGCGTTGGTGCCGCTGACGCCGAAGGAGGACACGCCGGCCCGCCGCAGGCGGCCCGTGTCGTCCCACGCACGGGCCTCCGTCAGCAGTCGGCCGGCGCCCGCCGACCAGTCCACCTCGGGCGTGGGGCCGTCCACGTGCAGCGTCTTGGGCATCACGCCGTGCCGCAAGGCGAGCACCGACTTGATGACCCCCGCCACACCGGCGGCAGCCGAGGCGTGTCCGATGTTCGACTTCAGCGAGCCGATCCACACCGGACGGTCCGCCGGACGGTCCTGCCCGTACGTCGCCAGCAGGGCCTGCGCCTCGATCGGGTCGCCCAGCCGCGTCCCCGTACCGTGCGCCTCCACCACATCCACTGCGGACGCCGACAACCCCGCATCCGCGAGCGCCGCACGGATCACCCGCTGCTGCGACGGGCCGTTCGGCGCCGTCAGACCGTTGCTCGCACCGTCCTGATTCACCGCCGAACCACGGATCACCGCCAGCACCGGATGCCCGTTGCGCCGCGCGTCCGACAGCCGCTCCACCAGCAGCATGCCGACGCCCTCGCCGAAGGCGGTCCCGTCGGCCGCCGCGGCGAAGGACTTGCAGCGGCCGTCCGGGGCGAGTCCGCCCTGACGGCTGAACTCGACGAACAGTTCGGGGCTGCACATCACGTTGACGCCGCCGGCCAGCGCCAGCGAGCACTCGCCGGATCGCAACGCCCGTACCGCGAGGTGCAGGGCCACCAACGAGGACGAGCACGCCGTGTCGACGGTGACCGCGGGGCCTTCCAGGCCGAAGAAGTAGGCCAGGCGTCCGGAGACGATGCTTCCCGAGTTGCCGGTGCCGAGGAATCCTTCGACGTCCTCGGGGATG
Organism: Kitasatospora sp. NPDC057738; assembly: GCF_042798815.1. Lineage (NCBI taxonomy): Bacteria > Bacillati > Actinomycetota > Actinomycetes > Kitasatosporales > Streptomycetaceae > Kitasatospora > Kitasatospora sp. NPDC057738. Next base: position 191,394 of record NZ_JBHVJT010000003.1, read on the forward strand.
TAGGGCAGCAGCCGGGCGGCGTAGTCCTGCTGCATCAGGCCGACGTACGTGCCGACCGGGGCGCCGCGCAGGGCGGCCGGGTCGATGGCCGCGCGTTCGAAGAGTTCCCAGGTGGTCTCCAGGAGCAGCCGCTGCTGCGGGTCCATGGCCAGGGCCTCGCGCGGCGAGATGCCGAAGAACTCCGCGTCGAACTCGGCGGCGTCGTACAGGAAGCCGCCGTCGCGGGTGACGGAGGTGCCGATGCGGTCGGGATCGGGGTCGTAGAGGGCTTCGACGTCCCAGCCGCGGTCGGTGGGGAACCCGGAGACGCCGTCGCGGCCCTCGGCCAGCATCCGCCACAGGTCCTCGGGTGAGCGGACACCGCCGGGGAGGCGGCAGGCCGCGGCGACGATCGCGATCCGGTCGTCGTCCGCGTCCCGGTTCCGGTCGGCCGGCCCCGCGGGTGCGGCGGGCCGGACGGCCGTGGCCGTTTCCGGGTCCGTGAGTCCGGCGCGCAGGAAGTCCGCGAGCGCCGCCGGGGTGGGGTGGTCGAACACCAGGCTGGCGGGGAGCCGCAGGCCGGTGGCGGCGTTCAGGCGGTTGCGCAGGTTCACCGAGGCCAGTGAGTCGAATCCCAGTTCGCGGAAGGCCCGTCCGGGGTCGAGGGTGTCCGGGGAGGCGTGGCCGAGGACCGCTGCCGCGTGGGTGCGGACGAGTTCGACGAGCAGCCGGGTCCGTCCGGTGCCGTCGAGGGCCGCGAGGCGCAGGCGCAGGGCGTTGTCGTCGGCCGTCGCCTCCGCGGCCGTGGCCGCCCGGCGCGGCGGTGTGCGCACCAGGCCGCGCAGCAGCGGCGGCAGGGTGCCGTCCGCCGCCGCGGACCGCAGGGCCGCGGCGTCGAGGCGCATCGGGACCAGGACGGCCCGGTCCACGGTGAGGGCGGTGTCGAGGAGCGCGAGTCCTCGATCGGTGGAGATTGGCGGCATCCCGGACCGGGCGAGGCGTCGTACGTCGTCCTCGTCCAGGTGTCCGGTGAGGGCGCTGGGCTGCTCCCACAGGGTCCAGGCCAGGGACTGGCCGGCCAGCCCCGCCGCCCGGCGCCGGGTGGCCAGGGCGTCGAGGAAGGCGTTGGCGGCGGCGTAGTTGGCCTGTCCGGGGCCGCCGAAGGTGCCCGCGGCCGAGGAGAAGAGCACGAAGTGCGTGAGGTCGAGGTCGCGGGTCAGTTCGTGCAGGTGGAGGGCGGCGTCGACCTTGGGGCGCAGCACGGCGTCCACCCGTTCGGGGGTGAGCGCGGTGACGACGCCGTCGTCGAGGGTGCCCGCGGTGTGGACCACGGCGGTCAGCGGGTGCGCGGCCGGCAGGTCCGCGAGTACGGCGGCCAGGGCGGTCCGGTCGGCGGCGTCGCAGGCGACGACGGCGGTCTCGGCTCCCAGCGCGGCGAGTTCGGCCCGCAGTTCTTCGGCTCCGGCGGCGGCCGGGCCGCCGCGGGAGAGCAGCAGCAGGTGCCGGACGCCGTGCCCGGTGACCAGGCGGCGGGCGACGTGGGAGCCGAGCAGGCCGGTGCCGCCGGTGATGAGGACCGTGCCGTCCGGGTCGAAGGCCGGGAGGGGCCCTGCCGCGTCGTCCGAGGTGTCCGGGTCGTTCCTGAGGACTCGGACCAGGCGGGGTGTGCGGACGTCGCCGCCGCGGACCGCGGACTGCGGTTCTCCCGAGGCGAGGGCCGCGGCGACGCCCGCGGAGGTGCCGTGCTCGTCGTCGGCGTCGAGGTCGAGCAGGGCGAAGCGCCCGGGGTGTTCGGACCCGGCCGAGCGGACCAGGCCCCAGAGCGCGCTGTGCGCGGGGTTGCGGACGTCCTCCCCCTCGCCGGTGCTGACCGCGCCCCGGGTGGCGAACACCAGGCGCGAGCCGGCGAAGCGGTCGTCGGCGAGCCAGGTCCGGACGTCGGCCAGGGCCTGGTGGACGGCCGCGCGGACCGCCGCGGCCGGTCCGGCCGCGTCCGCGGGCTCCACGGGCTCCACGGGCTCCGCGCAGGCGAGCAGGACCGTCTCGGGCACCGGGGCTCCGGCGTCGACGGCGGCCAGCAGCGCGGCCAGGTCCGCGGTGCGGTGGACGGGTGCGCCGCTGCCGCGCGGGGGTTCGGTGACCCACTCCGTCGCGTAGAGGTCCTGGTGGCGGCGGCCGTGGGCGGCGCGGTCGGCGCCGAGGCCGGCGGTGCCCGCGGGCCGCAGGACCAGCGCGTCCACGGTCGCCACGGGGGCGCCGGTCGCGTCGGCGACGGCGAGCGTCACCGTGTCGGGTCCGGCCGGGGCGAGCCGGACGCGGATCGCGTCGGCACCGGCGGCGTGCAGGGTCACGCCGTTCCAGGAGAACGGCAGCCGTCCCTCGGGGTGGGCGTCCGCGCCGGGGGTGCCGGGCACGCCGGTGGCGTGCAGGGCCGCGTCCAGCAGGGCCGGGTGCAGGCCGAAGCGGGCGGCGTCGGGTGCGGGCCCGGCGGGCACGACGGCCTCCGCGAACAGCTCTTCGCCGCGGCGCCAGGCCGCGCGCAGGCCCTGGAAGGCGGGACCGTAGGCGAATCCGCCGGCCGCGAAGCGGTCGTACAGTCCGTCGAGGGCGAGGGGTTCGGCGCCGGGCGGCGGCCAGGGCATCGGCCCGTCGGCCTCGATGCCTTCCGCGCCGTCCTGGGCCAGGACGCCCTCGGCGTGCCTGGTCCACTCGTCGTCGAGGGCGCCGTCGAGGGCGCCGTCGGCGGGTGCGTCCGGCCGGGAGTGCAGGCTGAGCGGGCGGCGGCCCAGGGAGTCGGGGGCGCCCACGGTGAGGCGCAGCACGGTGCCGCCGTGTTCGGGCAGCACCAGGGGGGCCTCGAGGGTGAATTCCTCGACCCGGGGGCAGCCGACGCGGGCTCCGGCCTGGAGCGCGAGTTCCAGGAAGGCGGTGCCCGGGAGCAGTGCCCGGCCGCCGACGGCGTGGTCGGCGAGCCACGGGTGGGTGCGGGCCGACAGGCGGCCGGTGAGGAGCAGGCCGTCGCTGTCGGCGAGGACCACGACGGCGCCCAGCAGCGGATGGTCCGCGGGGGTCAGTCCGGCGGAGGTGACGTCGGCGTCGGGCGCGGCGCCGTCCTCCAGCCAGTACGGGTCGCGCTGGAAGGCGTAGGTGGGCAGTTCCACCCGTCCGGGGCGGCGGTCGGCGAAGACGGTGTCCCAGTCCGGGGAGACTCCGCGCAGGTGGAGTTCGGCCAGGGACTCGGTGAACCGGCGCGGGCCGCCGTCGTCGCGGCGCAGGGTGCCCACGGCGGTGGCGTCGGCGCCGGCGTCCTCGGCGGTCTCCAGGACTCCGACGGTGAGGACGGGGTGCGGGCTGCTCTCCAGGAGGACCTGGTAGCCGTCGGCGAGCAGGGCGCGGGTCGCCTGTTCGAAGCGGACGGTCCCGCGGAGGTTGCGGTACCAGTAGTCGGCGTCCAGGGCGGTGGTGTCCTCCAGCAGGCCGCCGGTGAGGGTGGAGTAGAAGGGGACGGCGGACGGGCGGGGGGTCAGTCCGTCGAGCCGGGCGAGCAGTTCGGTGCGGATGTCCTCGACGTGGGCGCTGTGCGAGGCGTAGTCGACGGGGACGCGCCGGCTGCGGATGTCCAGGGCCGTCGTCCGGTCGAGGAACGCGTCGAGCGCGTCGGTGTCGCCGGAGACCACGGTGGAGGCGGGTCCGTTGACGGCGGCGACGGAGAGCCGGCCGTCCCAGGGGGCGAGGTGTTCGGCGACCTGTTCGGCGGGCAGCGCCACCGAGGCCATGCCGCCGCGGCCGGACAGGGCGCGGATGGCGCGGCTGCGCAGGGCGACGACCTTCGCCCCGTCCTCCAGGCTCAGCGCTCCCGCCACCACGGCGGCGGCGATCTCGCCCTGGGAGTGGCCGACGACGGCGCCGGGGGTGATGCCGCGCGAGCGCCACAGTTCGGCCAGGGAGACCATGACGGCCCACAGCGCCGGCTGCACCACGTCGACGCGGTCGGCCGGCGGGGTGCCGGGGGCGCCGCGCAGGACGGCTTCCAGGGACCAGTCGACGAAGGGGGTCAGGGCGCGTTCGCAGTCCGCGACGCGGGCGGCGAAGGCGGGGGCGGAGTCGAGGAGTTCGACGGCCATGCCGGCCCATTGGGAGCCCTGTCCGGGGAACACCAGGGCGACTTCGCCGCCGGTTCCGGCGGTGCCGAGGACCAGGCCGGGGACGGTGCGGCCGGCCGCCAGGGCGTCGAGGCCGGCCCGGAACTCCTCGGGGTGGGTGCCGATCAGGACCGCCCGGTGCTCGTGCGCGGCGCGGGTCGTCGCGAGGGCGTGGCCGATCTCGGCCGGGCCGGGTCCGGGGTGGGCGTCGAGGTGGTCGCGGAGCCGTGCGGCCTGGGCGCGCAGCGCTTCGGCGGTGCGTCCGGAGAGCACCCAGGGGAGGACGGCGGGGGCGGCGGGTTCGTCGGTCTGTTCCAGGACGGGTTCGTCCGCCTGTTCCAGGACGACGTGTCCGTTGGTGCCGCTGACGCCGAAGGAGGACACCGCGGCCCGGCGGGGCCGTCCGGTCTCGGGCCAGGGGGTGTTCTCGGTGACCAGGCGTACCGCGCCCGCGGTCCAGTCGATCCGCGGGGACGGGTCCTGCGCGTGCAGGGTGGGCGGGACGGTGCCGTGCCGCATGGCGAGGACGGTCTTGATGACGCCGCCGACGCCGGCCGCCGCCTGGGTGTGTCCGATGTTGGACTTCAGCGAGCCGAGCAGCAGCGGCTGCCCGTCGGCGCGGTTCTGCCCGTAGGTGGCCAGCAGGGCCTGGGCCTCGATCGGGTCGCCCAGCGGGGTGCCGGTGCCGTGCGCCTCGACCACGTCCACATCGGCGGGGGTGAGTCCGGCGTTGGCCAGGGCGTGGCGGATGACGCGCTGCTGGGCGGGGCCGTTGGGGGCGGTGAGCCTGCTGCTGGCGCCGTCCTGGTTGACGGCGGTGCCGCGGATCAGGGCGAGGACCGGGTGGTCGCCCCGCCGGGCGTCGGAGAGGCGCTCCAGGAGGAGCATGCCGACGCCCTCGCCCCAGCCGGTGCCGTCGGCGGCGGCGGCGAAGGACTTGCAGCGGCCGTCCCGGGCCAGGCCGCCCTGGCGGCTCATCTCGACGAACGGGACGGGTGTCGACATGACCATCGCGCCTCCGGCCAGGGCCAGGGTGCAGTCGCCGGCCCGCAGGGCCTGGGCGGCGAGGTGGATGGCGACCAGCGAGGAGGAGCAGGCGGTGTCGATGCTGACCGCCGGGCCCTCCAGGCCGAAGGTGTAGGCGACGCGGCCCGAGGCGACGCTGTCGGAGCTGCCGTTGCCGACGTAGCCGGCCACGTCGTCGGGGACCTGGCGCAGCCGTACCGCGTAGTCCTGGTACATCACGCCGGCGAAGACGCCGGTCCTGCTGCCCCGCAGGGTCGCGGGGTCGATGCCGGCCCGTTCGAACGCCTCCCAGGTGGTCTCCAGGAGGAGCCGCTGCTGGGGGTCCATCGCGAGCGCTTCGCGCGGGGAGATCCCGAAGAATCCGGGGTCGAAGTGCCCGACGTCGTCGAGGAAGCCGCCCAGGGCGGTGTGGCTGGTGCCCTCGCGCAGTTGTTCCGGGTCGTCCAGGTGGTCCAGGTCCCAGCCCCGGTCGCCGGGGAAGCCGGTGATGGCGTCGGTGCCGTCGGTGACCAGGCGCCACAGGTCCTCGGGGGACCGTACGCCGCCGGGGTAGCGGCAGCTCATCGCGACGACCGCGATCGGTTCGCGGCCCGCTTCCTCGGCCTCGGTCAGGCGCCGGCGGGTGTGGTGCAGGTCCGCCGTCACGCGCTTGAGGTAGTCCCTCAGCTTGTCGTCGTTCACCATCGGGAGCCGCCGTCCTGGTTCGGGTGTCGGGTCGGTGTCATGACAGGCCGAGTTCGTTGTCGATGAGGTCGAAGAGTTCGTCGTCGCTGGCGCCGTCCATCCGGTCCTCGATGGAGTCGGCCGCCGTGCCGTCGCCGTCGGCCGCGGTGGCCGCCGGGTCGACGCGGCGCAGGAGTTCCCGGAGCCGGTCGGCGAGCCGTTCGCGGTCCGCCGGGTCGTCGAGGGTGCCGTCGAGGGCGTCTTCCAGGCCGTCCAGTTCGGCGAGGCCGGGGACCGGGCCGGGCCCGCCTTCGGGGACGAGTTCGGCGGCGAGGTGTCCGGCGATCGCGGTCGGCGTGGGGTGGTCGAAGAGCAGGGTGGCCGGGAGGGGGTGGCCGGTGGCGGCGCGCAGCCGGTTGCGCAGTTCCACCGCGGTCAGCGAGTCGAAGCCGACCTCCAGCAGACCGCGGCCGGGATCGACCGCGGCCGGGCCGCTGTGGCCGAGCACCAGGGCGGCGTGGGAGCGGACCAGGTCGAGGAGGACCCGGCCGCGCTGGGTGTCGTTGAGGGAGGCGAGGCGCTGCTTCAGGGC
>NZ_JBHVJT010000004.1:0-92574 GCF_042798815.1 Kitasatospora sp. NPDC057738
ACGCCGCACTCACCCCCTCCAACGCCCCCTCCCACGTCCCCTCGTCGTGCCAGTCGAACGGCACCGCACCCGAACGCGACCCCACCCGCACCCCGTAACCCCGCGCCGCCAGCCGGTCCGCCACCCGACGACCCGTCTTCCCCGTCCCACCGACCACCAGCACCACACCGGACTCGACCGCGAGATCCACCACACCAGCCATCACAATCACCCTCACTCGGAGTAGGAGCCTGTTCGGATCGTCGGACCGGCCGGGTTCCGTGAACCCCGCGCGTCCGTCCTCGTGTCCACCAGTCAAGGCCACTCCGGGCCGGCGAACCATAGCCTCCGCACTCAGCTCCATGCGCCAGCGTCTACGCCCCCGCGCGCGCCCTCCGCCCTCCACCAGAACACACCGGGGCCGCCCCGGACCACCCGTCTCGACCTGGCCTCCAGCGGCCCTTGAGCACCCGGCCGAGCCGCGGAACGGCCGGGCGGCGAAACGGTGCGGCGGGCGGCGGTGCGGGGCGCTGTGCTCCCGGCGACGACCATTCACGCTGTTCACGGAATGGGGGTACGGCGGGGCGTGCCCGGCCTGGGCGGGGGGCTCGTCAGCGGAAGGCGGCGACGTTCTCGGCGACCCAGTGGTGGAACGGCCTGGCGGGGGATCCGGTGACCCGCTCGACGGTGTCGCGGACCTCCAGCAGGCCGTCGTTGACGTCCCCGCCCGTCAGGTCGAGCACCGCGTCCGCCGCCTCGGCTCCCAGGGCCTCGGCCAGCTCCCGCCGGGCCTCCTCCCGGCCGATCACCGCGAGGGGCACCGTCCGCCCGAGGGCCGCCGCGATGGCCGCCACCTGCTGGCGGGCCGTCACCCGCTCCGGCCCGGTCAGCGCGTACACCCGTCCCCGGTGGCCGGGCCCGGTCAGCGCCACCCGCGCCACCGCCGCGATGTCCGCGGGGTGGATCGTGGGCAGTCCGGTGTCCGCGTACGGCACGCGGACCGTCCCCCGCTCGCGGATCGCCGGCGCCCACCACAGGGCGTTGGAGGCGAACTGGGTGGGCCGCAGGACCGTCCACGCCATGCCGCTGTCCATGACCAGCCGCTCGACGTCCGCGTTCTCCCGGGCGGGGCCCAGGTGCGGATGCGTCTCGACGGTGACGGACGACACCAGCACCACGTGCTCGACGCCGGCGCGGCGGGTGGCGTCGAGGATCCCGGCATCGGAGCCGATCCGCGACACCAGGAACAGCGAGCGCACCCCGTCGAGGGCGGGCGCCAGGGAGGCCGGGTCGGCGAGGTCGCCCTCGCGCACCTCCACGCCCTCGGGGAACCGGGCCCGGGCGCCGTCCCGGGTGAGGCCCCGCAGGGGGCCGGCCCCGCGGGCCCGCAGCTCCTCCAGCAGGGAACGTCCGATGTTGCCGGTGGCCCCGGTCACGAGAATCATGCGCTCTCTCCTGTCGCCCGACGATCGATCGGGTGAAGGCTAGAAACTCAAGCCGACTTGAAGTCAAGGAGGCCGCCGACGGCAGCGCCGGACCCGCCCTCCACCGGCCGTGCGACCATCGGGCGGGCAAGCGGCCACGACAGGACGGAAGAGGGAACCCCGGTGACCGAGACAGCAGCGGCCGGTGCGGAAGGCTTCGAGCCGGACGAGCACGTACGGTTCGCACGGTACCGCCGGGCCTTCGCGGACGTGGCTCCCGAGGACGCGGCAGCCCTCGCGGCCCGGGTGCTCACCGACCCCGAGCGCCCGATGGCGAGCTGCGCGGTCTGCGAGTACCTGGACCGGCGCGCGGCGGAACTGCTGACGGAGCCGGGCTTCCCGGCCTGGCGGCGGGAGCTGGCGGGCGCAGTGGCGGCCGACGCGTTCGCCGCCCGGCGCCTGCGGGACTGGGCGCTGCTGCGGGCGACGGTCCTGGACGAGCCGTGGGAGGAGGAGCAGCTGCTCGCGGCGGAGAACTGGCTCCAGGGACGCCTCGCCGAGGAGTCGCCCGACCGGGCCGCGCTGGGCCTGCTCGCCGAGAACGGCCGTACCCGGCGCACCCGTAACATCGCCGACTCCCGCCTGCGGCGGCTGCGGTAGCGGGCGGAGGGGGCCGGTCGGACATGATGCGCCGGTGTCCGTCGACGCCGGCACGGCCGTCGGCCTCGACGCGTGGGCGGCGGTGCGGTGGCCCGCGGTGTCCTTTCCGTGGGTGCCGCGGGACGGGGCCGAGTGACTGCTGGAGCAGCCCGGTCGCGGGCTGGGGTTGGTTAGTTTTTGTTTTGTTGTGGGGGGGGGGGGGAGGGGGCGGGGTGTGGGTGGGTCCGCTCGGTTGGGGGCCGTCCTCCCCCTCCCCCCCCCGCGACCGGAGAGGGTCAGCGGACCATGGCCGCCAGGACGCTGCGCCAGTCCTCGCCGGGCTCGGGGGCGAGCGGGCCGGCCAGGGTGTCCGCCCGGTAGTGCCAGGGACGGCGGAGTTCCCCGTCGGCGTCGGGGGTGGCGGCGATCGGGCTGTCGGAGCCGAGCAGGCGGACCAGTTCGGCGGTGAAGTCCGCCCAGGAGAGGTGCCCGCTCACCGCGTTGACGACCCGGCCGGCGGCGGGGTGGTCCGGGGCGAGGCAGGCACCGAGGGCGCGGGCCAGGGCGGCGGAGTGCACCCAGGAGGCTCCGTGCCACTCCTCGGCGTCCGGCAGGCCGATCGGCCGGCCGGCCAGCGCGGCCTGGTAGAGGGGGCCGGTGGCGCCCCAGCGGAGCTGGTCGCGCAGGCGGTGGTGCGGGCCCCAGACGATCGGGGAGCGGACGGCCACGGCCTGGCCCCGGCCGGCCGCGGCGGCCTCGAAGAGGATCCGCTCGCAGTCCAGCTTGGCCTGCCCGTACGGGGTGACGGGTGCGCTGCTGGGGGCGCCCTCGGCGACCTCTGTGCCGGCCGGGCGGCCGTACGCGTCGATGCTGCTGACGAAGACGAACGGGCCGCCCCGCCAGCCGTCGACCAGGGCGCGCATGGCGGCGAGGTCGGTGGCGTGGTCGGTGAAGGTGCAGGCGGAGTGGATGACGGCGTCGACGCCGTCGACGGCCCGGCGCAGGCTGTCGAGGTCGCCGAGGTCGCCCTCCGCCACCTCGGCGCCGTTCAGCGCGGGCAGGTGCGCGGACTCCGGCCGGACCAGGACCCGGACCGGCCGGCCCTGGGCCATCAGCTCCTGGAGCACGGCCGCGCCGACCCCGCCGGTGGCGCCGGTGAGCAGGACGGTGCCGGTGCGGGCGCCGGTGGTCCGCGAGCGGGCACCGGCCTGGGCGAGGGCCGCGCGGCGCTCGTCCGTGCGGGTGGCGAGCAGGGCGGCGAGGGCGCGCGGGGTGCGCTGCTCCAGGATGTCGAGGCCGGTGAGCGGCAGCCCGGTGCGGGTGCGCAGGCGTTCGGCGAGCTGGACGGCGACCAGGGAGTGGCCGCCGAGCGCGAAGAAGTCGCCGTCGGCGGGCGGGGTCGTGCCGAGGAGTTCACCGAAGGCCTGCCGTACGACGTCCAGCGGGCCTGCCTCCAACGGGCCCTCCGCCGCCGCGGTGGCGCCGGGCAAAACGGTGGCGCCGGGCAGCACGGTGGCGCCGGGCAGCCGGTCGCGGTCGGGGGTGCCGTCGGCGTGGCGGGGCAGCCGGTCCACGAGGGTGACCGCGAGCGGCAGTTCGGCGGCCGGCAGGCGCCCGCGCAGGGCGGCCCGCAGGGCGCTGCCGCTCGGCGCGACCGGCCCGCGGACCACCGCGTAGGCGAGCGGCGGGCCGTCCGGGTTCTCGACCACGGCCGCCTCGACCACCGCCGGATCGGCCGACAGGGCTTCCACGACCGGGTGTTCGGCGGCCGTCAACCGCTCTCCGGGCAGTTCGGACAGCCGCCGTTCCGGGTCGGCGGCCACGGCGGTGAGCAGTTCGGCGAAGGCACCGACCAGCCGGGCGGCGGTGTCCGGGTCCAGCGCGTCCCGGTCGTGCTGCAGCAGGCAGCGCGGCTCCGGGCCGTCCTCCAGCAGCAGGGTGAGGCCGAACTTGGCCAGCCCCAGGTCGAGTTCCACGTTCTCGGTGTGGAGGCCCGGCAGCGCCAGCGGGTCGACGGTCTGGACGAGGTCGCAGCTGACCGAGAGCAGTGGGGTGCCGTCCGCGCCGCGCGCGGCCGCGCCGAGCCGCTCGACCACCAGGTCGAGGGGCACCTCGTGGTGCTGCTGGGCGTCGAGCAGGGCGGTGCGGACCAGAGCGAGCAGCTCGGTGAACGACGGGTCCCCGGACGGATTCGCGCGCACGGCGAGGGTGTTGACCGCGAGCCCGACGGTCCGGCGGAACTCGGGCCGCGCCCCGTGGCCACTGGCGCAGCCGAGGACGAGGTCGTCCTGCCCGGAGGCGATGCCCAGCGCGGCGAACGCGGCAGCCAGCACGACGGTGTACAGCGTGGCGCCGTGCCGCGCGCCGACGAGGCGCAGCTGTTCCACCACGGCGGGCTCCAGCGGGGCGGCGTGCAGCGCGGCGCGGCGCTCCCGGGCGCCGGGCGGGACGGGCCGCAGCAGGGGCAGCGGCCGGGCGCCGGCCAGCCCGGCCGCGAGGACGCCGGCGGTGGCCGTCAGCTCGGCGTCGCGGGCGCGTTCCTGGCGGGCGTAGTCGGCGTACGAGGGGGCCGGCGGCGGGAGCCGGTTCGGCTCGCCGTCGCGCGCGGCGCGGTACAGCTCGGCGAGGTCCGCGGTGAGGAGGCGCAACGTGCCGCCGTCCACCGCGATGTGATGGATGGTCAGCAGCAGCGTGTGGTCGTCGGAGCCGTGCCGCAGGAGCAGGGCCCGCAGCACCGGGCCGGTGGCGAGGTCGAACGGCCGGGCGGCCTCGGCGGCGAGCTGCTCCGGGCCGGTGGCGTCCAGGACCGGCAGCGGCACCGGGACGACCGGGTCGATCTGCTGGTACGGCTCGTCGCCCCGGCGCGGGTAGCGGGTGCGCAGGACGGCGTGCCGCTCGGTCAGGCCGGTGATCGCGGTGGCGAGGGCCGCCCGGTCGAGCGGGCCGCGCAGCCGGGTGGCGACCGGCACGTTGTAGAGGGCGCCGCCCTGGCCGAGGTGGTCCATCAGCCACATCCGCTGCTGGGCGTGCGAGAGCGGGGCGGGGCCGGTCTGCGGTGCGGAGGCGGCGGAGGCGGCGGAGGCGGCGGAACCGACGGGGGTGGCGGCGCGCCGGTTGCGGGCGCGGCGCAGCAGGTCGCTCTGGTCGACGGTGGTCATCGGTCGGCTCCGGGGGTGTCGTCGGCGGCCCGCAGGGCGCGCTCCAGCAGCTCGGCCTGGGCGGCGACGGTCGGGTGGCCGAGGAAGTCGGCGAGCGACAGCTCGACCCCGAGGTCCTCGCGCAGGTCGTCCACCACCCACATGGCGAGCAGCGAGTGCCCGCCCTCGGCGAGGAAGTCGGCGGACGGGTCGGTGATCGGGCGTTCCAGGGCGCGGCTCCACGCCTCGGCGACGACCTGTTCGATCGGGCCGAGTTCGGCGGCGGCGGACGGCTGTGCCCCGTCCGGTTCGTCGGCGGCCAGCGCCCGCCGGTCCACCTTTCCGCTGCCGGTCAGCGGCAGCGCGGCGAGCACCGTCCAGGCGGTGGGCACCAGGTGGGCGGGCAACCGCTCGGCCAGAGCGGCCCGCAGCGCCTCGACGGCCGGGCGGGAGCCCTCGGCGAGGACCAGGCAGGCGGTGAGCGCGGCGTCGACCTGCCCGGCGCGGCGGACCACGACCGCCGCCTCGGCGACCTCGGGCAGCTGGAGCAGCGCGTGCTCGACCTCGCCGGGTTCGATCCGGAAGCCGCGCACCTTGACCTGGTCGTCGGTGCGCCCGTGGTACTCCAGGGAGCCGTCCGGCCGTTCGGCGACCCGGTCGCCGCTGCGGTAGGCGCGTCCGATGCCGGGCAGTTCGCGGAAGCGCTCGGCGGTCAGCTCCGGCCGGTCGAGGTAGCCGAGGGCCAGCCGGTCGCCGGCGATCCACAGTTCGCCGACGCCGTCCGGCGCCACCGGCGCGAGCCGCTCGTCCAGGACGTACGCCCGGGTGCCGCCGAAGGCCCGGCCGATCGGGACGGATCCGGCGCAGTCGGCCCGGGTGACCCGGTGCAGGGTGGTGAAGGTGGTGGCCTCGGTCGGCCCGTACGCGTTGATCAGTTCGAGCCACGGGAAGGCCTGCAGCACGGCGCCCGCGTACTCGGAGGAGAGTGCCTCGCCGCCGACGACCAGGGTGCGCAGCACGCCGAAGACCCGGGACCGCCGGGCGGCCAGGTGGTGGAAGAGCGCGGTGGTGAGGAAGACGGTGGTGACGCCGAAGCTCTCGACGTCGCGGACCAGGTCCTCGGCGCTGGGCCGCTCGCTCGGGGAGACGGCCACGGCGGCGCCCCGGGCGAGCGGCGCCCACAGTTCGAAGGTGGTGGCGTCGAAGGAGACGGTGGAGTGGAAGAGCACCCGGTCGCGGGGGCCGAGGCCGATCGAGTCCTCGGCGGTGGCCAGGTCGGCGACGGCGCTGTGCGGGACCAGGACGCCCTTGGGGCGGCCGGTGGAGCCGGAGGTGTAGTAGAGCAGCGCGGGCGCGGCCGGGTCGGCGGCGTCGGGCGCCGTGCCGTCGGCGGCCTCGGTGCCGCGCTCGGTCAGCACCAGGGTGCGGTCCTCGGGGAGCCCGGCCTCGGCGAGCAGTCCCTTGTCGCCGAGGACGAGCCGGACGTCCGCGTCGGCGATCATTTCGGCGATCCGCGGGCGCGGGTAGGCCGGGTCGAGCGGGACGACCAGTGCGCCGGCCCGCCAGACGGCGAGCTGGGCGACGACGAATCGGGTCGAGCGGGCGCACAGCAGGGCGACGGCGCTGCCTGGGCCGATCCCCCGATCGGCCAGGACGGCGGCCAACCGGCCTGCGGCGTCGACGAGTTCGCGGTAGGTCAGGACGGTGGAGCCGTCGGTCACGGCGAGCGCGTCGGGACGCTGCTCGGCCTGCCGGGCGACCAGGGCGGGCAGCGGGGCGGGCAGGGCTTCGGCGGTCCGGTCGAGCGGAGCCGCGGGGTGCGCGGAGGTCGCTGAGGTCGCTGAGGTCGCGGGGTGCGCGCGGTGCTCGGTGGTGCTGGTGGTCATGGGTGGTTCCCTTCCGGGCGCCCCGGCCGGGTGGGCCGGGGCGCCCCGCTGAGGAGGTTCGGGCGGGGTCAGGCGGTCGCGGCCAGATCGGCCACCCGCTCCTCGACCAGCCGGGCGACGGCCCGCAGGTCGGGCTGGCGCAGCACCAGGGGGGCGCGCAGCCGTACGCCGTACTCGTTCTCCAGGGCCTCCAGCAGTCTTGCCGCGGCGAGCGAATTGCCGCCCGACGCGAGGAAGTTGTCCTCGGGCCCGAGGTCGGCACGGCCGATCAGCCCGCGGCAGAGCTTCAGTACGGTGCGCTCGACCGGGGTGCCGGCCTCGTCCGCCGGGGCCTCCTCGTCCGGGGCCGGCGCGTCGGCCAGCAGGGCCGGGCGGTCCACCTTGCCGTTGGCGTCCAGCGGGAAGCGCTCCACCAGCCGGACGGCGGAGGGCACGGCCTGCTCGGGCAGCCACGGGCGGACGGCGTCGAGCAGCGCCGCGGGGTCGGCGCCGTCCTCGGCCTGGACGAAGGCGAGCAGCCGGACGCCGCCGGTCGGCGCCTGCTCGGCGGCGACCACCGCCCGGCGCACCTTCGGGTCGCGCTCGAAGGCGGCCTCGACCTCGGCGGGTTCGATCCGCACACCGCTGACCTTGACCTGGTCGTCGAGGCGGCCGTGGAACTCCAGCACGCCGTCCGGGCGCATGACCACCCGGTCGCCGGTGCGGTAGACCCGGTCCGTGCCGACCACGCCGGCGGGCGCGCCGACGAAACGGCGGGCGGTCAGCTCGGGGTCGAGGTACCCGGCGGCCAGGCCTCGGCCGCCGATCCGCAGCTCGCCGGCCGTGCCGCGCGGCACCGGGCGGCCGTCCTCGTCGGTGACCAGGAGGACGGCGCCGTCGATCGGCAGGCCGATCGGCGGGGCGCCGGCACCGTGGTCGCCGCCGGGGGCCATGGTGTGCACGGTGGTGGTGACGGTGGCCTCGGCGGGGCCGTACGCGTTGTGGACGGTCGCGGTGACGTCGGGCCCGGGGGCGCGGCGCAGCCGGTCGCCGCCGATCACCAGGTGGCGCAGCGGCGACTCGGCGGGCCAGGGCCGGCCGAGGAGGGGCTCGGCCAGCGGGGTGGGCAGGATGGACACGGTGACGCCGGCCTCGCGCCACCAGTCGGTGAGCGCGCCGGTGTCCCAGCGGACCGCCTCGGGGGCGACCACCAGGGCCGCGCCGGAGGTGAGGCCGGCCCACAGCTCCTGCATGTGCGGGTCGAAGGCGACGCCGATCAGCAGGCTGTGCCGCTCCCCGGGGCCGAGGCCGGTCAGTCCGCGGTACCACTGCAGCAGCGCGCCGAGCGCGGGCTCGGTGACGGCGACGGCCTTCGGGGTGCCGGTGGAGCCGGAGGTGAGCACCGCGTAGTGGGTGCCGGCCGGGACGCGCACCTGCTCGCCCGGGTTCAGGGCGGCCACCACGCCGGCGGTGGGCAGGTCCAGCGGCAGCCGCTCGCCGCCGGGCGGCAGCAGGTCCGGCTCGCCGACCAGGCAGGCCGGGCGCAGCTGCTCGGCGACGGCGCGCAGCCGGTGCTCGCCGGGGCGCGGGCCGAGCGGCAGGTGGACGGCGCCGAGCTTGGCGGCGGCCAGGGTGACGGCGACCAGCGAGACCGAGTGGGCGAGGCAGACGCCGAGCAGGTCGCCCGGGCCGACCTTGCCGCGCAGGGCCTCGGCCACGGTGTCGGCGAGGCGGTCGAGTTCGGCGTAGCTGTAGACCTGCTCGCCGTCGATCAGGGCGGGGGCGTCGGGGGTGCGGTGCGCCCAGGTGGTGAAGAGGTCGAGCACCGCGCCGTCCTGGTGCGGACGGCCGTAACCGATGCTCGGGGCGTCGGTGTTCGGGGTCCCGGTGTTCGGGGTCCCGGTGTTCGGAGTCCCGGTGTTCGCGGCGTCGACGCTCGGGGCGTCCGCGTTCGGGACCTTCGTGTCAAGGTGTTCCATCATCATCTCCAGGAGGTCGCGTGCGAAGGTGACGCTTCGTCAGTTCAGGCCCATGGAACGGGCGATGATCACCTTCTGGACCTCCGAGGTCCCCTCGATGATCGTGGTCATCCGGACGTAGCGGTACAGGAACTCCAGCGGGTGCCCGCGCACCCAGCCGGTGGCCCCGTGCACCTGGAGCGAGCGGTCCACCGCGCGTACGGCGGTCTCGGAGGCGGTGAGCTTGGCGAGCGCCGCGTTCTCGGGGGACTCGGTGCCCTCGTCGACCAGCCGGGCGCAGGCGAGGGTGAGCAGCTTGGAGGCCTCGACCTCGGCCCGGGTGGCGACCAGGTGCTCCTGGATGTGCTGGTACTCGCCGATCACCCGGCCGAAGGCCCGCCGGTCCTTGGCGTACTCGACGCCGATCCGCAGCGCGTGCTCGGCGATGCCGTTGCACATCGCGGCGACCACCAGACGGCCGCGCGAGAGGCTGTCGATGGCGAGGGCGGTGGCCGCGCCGACGCCCTCCTCTCCGCCGATCACGGCCTCCGGGCCGGCGGTGACCCCGTCCAGCAGCAGCTCGAACAGCGGCTCGCCGGACATGCCCTCGTAGCGCTGGCCGATCCGCAGCCCGGGCTGGTCCATCGGCAGCACGAAGGCGGTGGCGCCGGCCGTGGGGCCGGCCCCGTCGCCGAGGTCGGTGGCGGCGACGACCAGCGCGATCCCGGCGTGCTCGGCGTTGCTGACGAAGGTCTTGCGGCCGTTCAGCACCCAGCCCTCGCCGGTGCGCACGGCGGTGGTGGTGAGGTGGAACGCGTCGGAACCGGCGTGCGGCTCGGTGAGGGCGAGGCAGCGGGTCTGCTCGCCGCGCACCAGCGGGACCAGGTGGCGCTCGACCTGCTCGGGGGTGCCGTGCCGCAGCAGCGGGCTGGGCCCGTCGGAGCCGGCCAGCGCGTACGGGGCGAGCACGCAGCCGCTGCGCCCGGCGGCGTGGTGCAGCAGGACGACGGCGGTGAACGGCATGTCGGCGCCGCCGAGCTCCTCGGGGTAGTCGCCCGCGTAGAAGCCGAGGGCGGCGGAGCGCTTGCGGACGTAGGTCCGCAGGTCGGCCGGGACCTGGTCGGCGGTCTCGGGCAGCTCGGCTGCCAGCGGAACGAGTTCGCGGCGCACGAAGCTCTCGAAGGCCTCGACGAGCTCGCGGTGGCCGGCTTCCAGGACGGCGGAGGGCGAAGTCACTTGGCACCACCGGTGGTGAGGGCCTTGGCCTGGTCGGCCAGGACGGCGTGTCGGAACAGGGTGCGCAGCGGCGGCCGGCTGCCGAGGTGCGGCTCCAGGTACGCGGCGAGCTGGGCGGCGAGCAGCGAGTGGCCGCCGACCTCGAAGAAGTGCGAGTCCGCGGCGAAGCGGTCGTGGCCGAGCACCTCGCGCCAGGCGGCGGCGATCAGCTGCTGGCCGGGGTCGGTGAACTCGCTCGGCTCGACCTCCTCCGCCTCCGGGGCCTCGTCCACCAGGCGGGCGAGGGCGGTGCGGTCGGGCTTGCCGCCGGGCAGGGTCGGCATCACGGCGACGGCCGTCCAGCTCGCCGGGACGAGTCCGCCGGGCAGCCGGCGGGCGAGCGCCTCGTGCAGCGCGGCCTGGTCGGGGCGCTCGGCGCCCTCCAGGAAGCCGACCAGGCGCGGGCCGGTCTGCGGGTCGGTGTGCAGCAGCACCGCGCAGGAGCGGCCGCCGAGTTCGGCGGAGGCCGCGGCCTCGATCTCCTCCAGCTCGATCCGGTGGCCGCGCAGCTTGACCTGGTTGTCGGCGCGGCCGAGGAAGCGCAGCCGCCCGTCCAGGTCGCGGTAGCCGCGGTCGCCGGTGCGGTAGACGCGGGCGTCGTCGAGCGCGGGGACGGTCGTGAAGCGGGCCGCGGTGGGCTCCGGCAGTCCCAGGTAGCCCTCGGCCAACAGGGGTCCGCCGACGACGAGTTCGCCGACGCAGCCGGGGGCGAGCGGGCGCAGCGTGTCGTCCAGGACGTGGATGCGCACGCCGTCGAGTTCGGCGCCGAGCGGGATCTCGCCGTCCTCGGCGACGTCGGCGTCGGTGACCTCGTACACGGTGGAGGTGACGGTGGCCTCGGTGACGCCGTAGGCGTTCAGCACGGTGGTGGCCCCGGTCAGGCCGGCCAGCGCCCGGGCGGGCAGCCGCTCGCCGCCGAGCACCAGCAGGCGGGGCGCCCAGCGGCCGTCCCGCAGCGCCTCGCGCAGGTCCTCGCGGACGGCGAGCAGGTAGCTGGTGGGCAGGTTGGCGACCGTGACGCCGCGGGCGGCCAGCACGGCCACCAGCTCGGGCCCGGTGGGCACCTCGCGCTGCGGCACGACGAGGGCGGCGCCGGCCGTGAGGGCGGGCAGCACCTCCTCCAGGGCCACGTCGAAGGACGGCCGGGCGAACAGCAGCACCCGGTCGGCGGAGGTGAGCCGGTAGCGGTCGGCGATCGCGGCGACGTACCCGGCGAGGGCCTCGCGGCCGACCAGGACGGGCTTGGGCACGCCGGTGGAGCCGGAGGTGTGGATCACGTAGGCGGCGCCGTCCAGCACGGCGGCGGGCCCGGCCTTCGGGAAGGCGGGGCCGTCCAGCAGCGCCGGGGTGACGCCCTCGGCGGGCAGTGCCAGCGCGCTCTGCCGGGTGGCGAGGACGAGCGCCGGGCCGAGCCGCTCCAGCAGCAGCCCGAGCCGGGCGGCCGGGTCCTCGGTGGACAGCGGCGCGTACACGGCGCCGTACCGCAGGCAGGCGAGCAGGGCTACCACGCTGTCGGCGCCGCGCGGCAGCACGGTGGCCACCGGCTGGCCGGGGGTGACTCCGGCGGCGCGCAACCGCTCGACCAACTCGGTGACCCTGCGGTCGAGTTCGCCGTAGCTGATCCGCTCGGTGCCGGCCAGCAGGGCGAGCGAGGTCGGGTCGTGGGCGGCGGCCGGGTCGAGTGCGGCCGGGGTGACCGGGGCGGCCGGTTCGGCCTCGGGCGCGGGGGCCAGCCCGGCGATCGGCGCCTGCGGGCGGTCCAGGTAGCAGCGCAGCAGCTCCAGCAGCCGCTCGGACAGCAGCACCGCCTCGGACTCGCGGAACAGGTCGGCGTCGTAGTCCCAGACCAGGGTCATCCCGGCGGCGCCGTGCTTCTCGCCGACCACCCGGCGGTCGTCGGGCAGCAGCACCAGGTCGAGGTCGAAGCGGGTGGTGCCGGTGTTGAAGCCCTCGTACAGCGAGACCTCCAGCCCGGGCGCCTGGACGTCGGGCAGTGCCGCGTCGTGCGCGCTGAACATCACGTTGAACAGCGGGTTGTCGGCGCCGGTGGTGTGCAGCCCGAGCCGGCGGGTCAGCTCCTGGACCGGCAGGTCCTGGTACGGCAGGGCGCGCAGCAGGACGTCGGTCACCTCGTCCACGGCGTCGGTGCCGGGGACCGCCGGGTCGAGCCGCAGGCGCAGCGGGACGGTGTTGACGAACATGCCGACGGTGCCCTCGAAGCCCTCCGGGCGGTTGCCGACGGCGGTGCCGATCACCACCTCGCGGTGGCCGCTGTGCCGGCGCAGCAGCTCGGCGAACAGGGCGAGCAGGGTGCTGAACGGGGTGTGGCCGTCGGCCTTGCTGCGCTCGCGCAGCCGCTCGGCCAGGTCGGCGCCGATGGACTGGCGCAGCTGGCCGCCGCGGTGGCGCCGTTCGGCACCCGGCCGGGCCAGCCCGGGGAGGGTGACCTCGCGCGGGGCGTCGGTCAGCTCCTTGGTCCAGAAGTCGAGTCCGCGGTCCCGGGGGAGGTCGGCGGCGGCGCGGGCGTGGTCCTCGTAGGAGGGCGCGGTGGGCAGCTCGTACGGCTCGCCGAGGACGGTGGCGCGGTAGACGGTGAACAGGTCGCGCAGCAGGATCGCGAAGGAGTGGCCGTCGTGGACGAGGTGGTGCTCGACGTGGATCAGCCGGTGGTGGTCGTCGCCGAGCCGGACCAGGTGCCAGCGCAGCACCGGCGCCCGCTCGGTGTCCAGCGGCTCCTCGGCCTCGGCGGCGAGCAGCCGGCGGAAGGTGGCCTCCGGGTCCTGCTCGGCTGCGAAGTCGCTGTGGCGCAGCTCCGGTTCGCAGACGTCGGCGACCCGCTGGCCGGGAAGCCCCTCCGGCCTGGGCACCAACTCCAGCCGCAGACCGGGGTGGTGGGCCAGCACGGCGGCCAGGCCGGTGTGCAGCGCGTCCCGGTCGAGGGTGCCCCACAGGTCGAGGACGGCGGTGAAGTTGTAGGCGCGGCTGCCCGGCAGCATCTGCTCGTGCAGCCAGACGATCTCCTGCGAGGGAGAGAGTGCGAACATGGTCGATTCCCTTGTGTGGTGGGCTTGTCGGCACTGCGGTGGCCGGACGCGGACGTGGGGTGTTCCCGTGCCGGCCGGCGGCCCAGGGGCGTACCGGGGTGAGGTGCGGCCCTGGGCCCGGGGTCCCGTCCGGCGGCGTGTCGGACGCGCGCGGACGGGCGTGGTGGGTTCGTGGCGGACCCGTCGTGGGTCCGTGGTGGGTCCGTGGTGGGTCCGTCGCGGGAGTTCGGGGCCCGCGGGGTGGGGCGTGCGGACGCGGGCGTACGAGGTGAGCGGGTTCAGGCGGGCGGGCTCGGGTGGGCGACGCGGCCGGCCGGGCGCCTCAGGCCTGCGGGACCGGGACCGGCCGGGCGTGCAGGTGGTGCCGCAGCACGGCGAGCAGTTCGCCGAAGGCGGCCCGGGCGTCGGCCTCGGGGAAGCGGTCGCGGTCCCAGGCCAGCCGGATCAGCAGGTCGTCGCCGTGCGAGGCGGAGACGGCCAGCGGTGCGGCGAGCGGGCGCCCGTCCAGGTGGGTCTCCCGGCCGGGGGTGCCGCCGAGCACCAGCGGTGGGCGGCGGTGCAGGTCCTCCATCGTGAGCAGGCCGTCCAGGGCGCCCGACCACGGGGCCCCGGCGGTGCGGGCGGCGCGGACCACCTCGTCGAAGGGGGTGCCGGCCTGGTCGAGGTCGTCCCACCAGGCGTCCGCGAGGGCGTCCAGGTCCGCGACCGGGCCCGAAGTCGCCGGGTGCACCAGGGTGTTGAGGAAGCAGCCGAGCGCGGCGGGTGCGCCCGCCGGTCGTCCGCCCCACGGGTAGCCGAGGGCGAGCGGCCCTCCCCCGGTCTCCCGCCGGGCCGCCCCGTCCACCCCGTGCAGCCGGTGCAGGGCCGAACCGACCGCGTCCAGCAGGGCTGGGAAGACCGCGCCGCGGGCGGCGCCCCCGGCGGTGGGCAGCCGCTCGGTGAGCATGCCGGTGGACGTCGCCGCGCCGCCGCCCGCCCCGGTCAGGCCACCCAGCCGGCGGCCCCAGTGGGCCTGGGCGGCGGGGCCGCCGGCGGCGTCCTCGGCGGCGAGCTGCAGTTCGACGGCCTGCCGGTAATCGGCCAGCGCCCGGGGGTCGGGCCCGTCCGCCGGTGGCTCGTCCCGCTCGTACGCGGCGCCGAGTTCGGCGGTGAGCAGGCCGAGCGACTGCTCGTCGCAGGCGGCGTGGTCCAGTGCGAGGGCGAGCAGTTCCTCGTCCCCGTCCGGGTCCGCGGCCACCAGCAGGCGCAGCGCGGGTCCGTCGGCGGGCCAGTCCGCCAGGGCCTCGCGCAGCGCCGCGCGGGCGGTGCCGCCGGGGGCGACGGCGATCCGGGCGGCCTCGGCGGAGGGGCCGCCGGTGCGCAGCACGGGTGTGCCGCGCACGGTCGCGAATCCGCCGCACAGCGCCGGGTGGTGGGCGGCCACGGCGGCCGCGGCGCGGGCCAGTCGGCCCAGGTCGAGGGTGCCGCACGGGTAGGCGAAGAACAGCGGGACGACGTCGGTGCGGCTCTGCGGAGCGAGTCGGCGGGTGATCAGGAAGCGCCGCTGGGCGCCGGTCAACGGGAACAGCTCCACCGGGGATTCGGCGGCGGCGGAGCGGTACCGGGCGAGGTAGGCGGCGGTGATGCTGGCGTGCACGGGAACGGTCTCCGGTTTCCGGTCGCGGCTCGGGTCGGGGATCGGTCGAGGGGGGATCGGCCGGTGCCCTGCTCGGGTCCGGGACGTGCGGGGATCAGGTTCGGTCGGCAGAAGGGATCGGGTTCGGTCGGCAGGAGGGGTTCGGGTGCGGAAGGCGCGGGTGGGGCGGCCGGTCAGGACGTGCCGGGGCTCACCGCGCTCTCCTGGTCGGTGGCGTCCGCCTCCGCGTCCGCGTCCTGCCCGGCCGTACGGTCGGGGCCCGGCAGCTCGCGCATCCGCCGCAGCGGGGAGAGCAGCAGCGGCAGCGGCACCAGCAGGAAGCCGGCGGCGCAGAGCCAGAGCGCGGTGCGCGGCCCGGCCGCCTCGGCGACCACGCCGCCGATCAGGGCGCCGATCGGCAGGGTGCCCCACACCAGGAACCGCATGGTGGCGTTCATCCGGCCGAGCAGCTCCGGCGGGCAGATGCTCTGCCGGAAGCTCACCTGGGCGACGTTGTAGGCCACCGCGCCGAACAGCACCACCCCGGAGGCCAGGCCGAACAGCACCACGCCCGCACCGCCTCCGGACAGCGGCCACAGCAGCGCGAACGGCGCCGTCACCACCGTGGACAGCCAGATCAGCCGGGCCTGTCCGATCCACCGGGCGAGTTGCCCGGCGCACAGCGCGCCGGCCAGTCCGCCGACGGCGGAGACCGACAGCAGCACGCCGATGGCTCCCGGCGACAGGTCGAGCACCCTCACCCAGAACACCGTCTGCACGGCGGTCAGCACGGCGGAGAACAGGTTGGACGTGGCGGTGGCGGTCGCGATCGCCCGCAGCAGCGGGTGGCCGAGCACGAACCGCACGCCCTCCCCGACCTCGGCGCGCAGCGAGCGCCCCGGCTCGGGCTCCGGCCGCGGCTCGTCGACCTTGATCCGGACGAGCAGCAGGGCGGAGGCGAGGTAGCCGCAGGCGTCGGCCACGATGGCGAGCGGCGCCCCGAGCAGTTGGACCAGCCCGCCGCCGAGTCCCGGCCCGGCGATCTGCGCCGAGGAACGGACCGTCTCCAGGGCGCCGTTGCCGCCGACCAGTTGCTCGCGCGGCAGGACGGCGGGCAGGAAGGACTGGTGGGCGACGTCGAAGAAGACCGTCGCCACCCCGGTGACCAGCGCCACCAGGTAGAGCTGCGGCATGGTCAGCACCCCGAGGGCGGCGGCCGGCGGGATCGACCCGACGGCCAGGCAGCGCACCACGTCGGCCCGGATCAGCACCGGAAGCTTGCGCATCCGGTCCAGCCAGGCGCCCGCGGGGAGGCCGACGAGCAGGAAGGCGGCGGTCTCGGCGGCGGTCAGCAGACCGACCTCGAACGGCGTGGCGTCGAGCACCATCACGGCCACCAAGGGAAGGGCGACCAGGGTGACCTGACTGCCCGTCTGGGCCGCCGCGGCTCCGGTCAGCAGGAGCCGGAAGTCGCGGTGGCCGAGCAGACGGGCCTGGCGGGGGCTGGGCTTCTCGTTCATCGGTGCGACTCTCGGTCACCCCTTCGACACGGGGCAAGCACCAGGTCCGTTTCCGGACGGAACGCAGGTCGGCCGAATCCCGCCACTCCCCCGGCCCGCCTTTGCGCGCTCCTTATGGCCGCTTCTCCTGCCCTCACGCCGCCCGCAGCGTCCGTCGGCCTAGGCGGCACCGGCCGACGGGCACTCCGACCGGCTCCGGGCCCGTCCGTCCATTTCCTTGTCCGGTATTCGGACGCCGTCTTTCCAGCCACCGGACGGAGACGCTCAACTTGGCCGGATTCCATGGAGTGCAGTCCGACCGTCATCTCATCGTGATACTGGCGTGACCGTAGCGAGCCGTAGACAAGGTGACCGGACGGTCACGGACCACCCGTGCCCGACCCGGTCCGCCACCCGTCCCGCCCCCGTTCCGCCGACCGGTTCGCCACCCCCGTTTCGCCGCCCGTTCCACCGACTGCTCCGCCGACCGACGGCCGCCCGTCAGCCGTCCGACTCCGCATCCGCCTCTGCCCCCGCCTCCGCCCGACGGGTGATCGCCAGCACCGCCATGTCGTCGTCCCTGGGCCCACCGGTCCACCGCTCGACGTCCGCCACCAGCGCGTCCAGCACCTCGCCGGGCGCGGCGAACGGCCCCAGCGGGGCCAGCCCGAGCACCGGGTCGTAGAACTCCCCCGCCGTGTCCCGGGCCTCGGTGACCCCGTCGGTCACCAGCAGCAGCGTCCACCCGGGCAGGAACGGCCGGCTCTCCGGCGCCGGGCGCGCCACGCCCAGTCCGCCCATCCCCAGCGGCAGCCCCGGATCCGCCGCGTCCAACCGGCGCACCGGGGGCTCGCCCGCGCCCCGCGGGTACGGGTTCAGCAGGTACGGGCCGGGGTGCCCGCAGTCGAGCGTGCGCACGCTCTCCTCCCCCGGCGGGAACTCCACCAGCAGCGCGGTGATGAACCCCTCCAGCCGCAGTTCCTCGCTCATCCGCTCGCTCTCCCGCAGCAGCGAGTCCTCCAGCGCGTCCGCGAGCGCGGCCAGGTCCGGCAGCCGGTGGGAGTCCTCGCGGAAGGCGCCCAGCAGCACCGAGACCGCCCCGACCGCGTGCAGCCCCTTGCCCCGCACGTCGGCGATCAGCCCGCGCACGCCGTACGGGGTGACCTGCAGCGCGTACGCGTCGCCCCCGATCAGCGCCTCGTCCTGGGCGGCCCGGTAGCAGGCCGCGACCGACAGCCGCCCCACCTCCGCGGGGGGCTCCGGCAGCACCGCCCGCTGCGCCGCCTCGGCCACCGACCGCACCCGTGCCAGCCGGCGCCCGTGCCGGGCCACCACCCGGTTCACCCCGATGCCGAGCAGCGCCGCGAACGCCGTGTTCGCCAGCTCCAGGAAGCCGGCCCCGGTCCCGATCGACCCGTCCTGGGTGGACAGCAGCAGGATGCCGAGGACATTGGCCGCCCCCACCGCGACGGTGTCCCGCAGCGCCAGCAGCGCGCCCGCCAGCACGGCGGCCGCCGCCAGCAGCGGATCGCCCCAGTAGTCGGTCGGCTCCAGCGCGTTCCACACCAGCCCGCCGGCGGTCAGCAACCACGGCGCGACCCGCACGTACGGGGGCCACTGCACGGACCTCGGGGCCATCGGCGACCTGGCTTCCGTCTCACCACCATCCGGAAGGACTTCTTCCGATCGTAGTCACGGGCCCCCGGAACCCGCACGACGGCCGCCCGGGCGCCGGCTGGAACTCGGCGCGATCCCCAACCACTGCCACCCGGACGTCCGGTTCGGAGACGCTCCCGAACCTGAGGGCGGCTGGCCTCTCCCGGTGGAGTACCTCCGGCTGGGCCTCGGCGGGCCCGCCCCGCGCGACCCGGAGGACGCGGACGGCACCGGCGGCACCGGCGGCGCGGACGGCACCGGCGGCACCGGCGGCGCGGACGGCACGGGCGGCACGGGCTCCCAGGCGACGGTGATCCCGGACCGCGCCCAGGTCGAGCTGATGCACGCCACCCTCACCGAGTGGCTGAACACCGACCGCCGGTAGCGTGCCGTTCGCCCGTACGCCTGTACGCCAATCCGCCGCTACGCGGCGTCGGCCGTGAAGCGTCCCGCGCCGGGCCCCGCCAGCAGGCCCTCCGGCACCCGGCGCCCGTACGCGAGGAGCAGCAGGTGCTCCGCCCGCCCGGTCACGGTGAGCGACCCGTCGCCGTACGCCCAGGCGGTGTCCGTCGCCACCAGCCGGACGCCGTCCAGCCGGGCCCCGAAGAACCGCAGGGTGCGGGGTGAGACACCGGCCAGCAGGGCCTTCGTCCGCGCCACCGGCAGCCGGACGGGCAGGCCGAGCGCCACCGTGATGTCGAGGCCGTGGACGACGTCGTGGGCGAGGGCCGCGATCGGGCCGCCGACCGGCGGACGCCAGGGGTGGTCGGCGTGGTCGGCCATGGCGGCGGCGAGTTCGCGCTCGGTCATGGCGGCCGCGTCGCGGCGGGCGATCCGGTCGGCCATGCGGTGGACGTTGCCGCCGGAGCGGGCGAGTTCGAGGAGCGTGCGCGCCGTCGAGTGCCGGAAGCCGGTGCTCATGTGCGCGGCCACCTCGCGGATCCGCCACCCACCGCACAACGAGGGCGAGTTCCACTCCTCCGGGGCGAGGTCGGCGAACACCCGGGCGAGCTCCCGGCGCTCGGCCGCGATCTGCTCGCGGATCCAGTGGATCTGCCCGGTGTCCTGGTTCTGCGGCACGGTTTCCATGCGCCCAGCCTGCGGCCGGAACCGCACACCCGTCCAAGACCGGGAAGTTCTGGCACTTATGATCGGGAGTTATGGAACTGCGGCAGCTCCAGTACTTCGTCACCGTCGCCCAGCACGGCAGCTTCACCCGGGCCGCGCGGCTGCTGCACCTCACCCAGCCCG
Source organism: Kitasatospora sp. NPDC057738 (assembly GCF_042798815.1). Lineage (NCBI taxonomy): Bacteria > Bacillati > Actinomycetota > Actinomycetes > Kitasatosporales > Streptomycetaceae > Kitasatospora > Kitasatospora sp. NPDC057738. Next base: position 19,343 of record NZ_JBHVJT010000004.1, read on the forward strand.
GGGTGAGCTCCCAGATCCGGCAGCTGGAACGGGAGCTGGGCCACCCGCTGCTCGACCGCTCGGGCCGCACCGTACGGCTCACCCCGGTCGGCGAGGCGGTGCTGCCGCACGCCCGGGCCGCGCTCGCCTCCGCGGCCGCGGCCCGCCGCGCGGCCCAGGAATTCGGCGGGCTGCGGCGCGGACACGTGCGCCTGGGCATGGTCGCCGGGGCGGCCCTGACCCCGCCGTCCGAGCTGGGGACCTTCCCGGGACTCGCCACCACGCTCGCGGCGTTCCGCCAGGAGCACCCCGGCATCGACTTCTCGCTCACCGAGGACACCACCGCGCGGATGCTCTCCGCGCTGCGCGACGGCCGGCTGGACCTCGCCGTCGTCGGCCTGCCCACCCCGGGGAACGGGCGGGAGGGCGACGACGGCGGGTCGTCGCTGAGCGGGCTGGCGCTGCACACGGTGCTGGAGGTCCCGCTGGTCGCTGCCTGTCCGGTGGACCATCCGCTCGCGGACGCCTCGGGGGCGGGACCCGCCTCGGGCGCGGGCTCCGTCAACGGCGCGGGCTCCGCCGGGGGCTCGGGAAGCGGGGCCGGTGTTGCCGCCCCCGGCCGGGACGCGCTGCCGGTCGCGGCGCTCGCCGGACACCCCCTGGTGAGCACCCCGCGCGGCACCGGCCTGCGCACGGCGCTGGAGCGCGCCCTGGCCGAGGCCGGCGTCGAGGCGACGGTCGGCGTCGAGGCGGCCGCGCCACCGCAGTTGGCCGAGCTCGCCGCGCACGGCCTGGGCGTGGCCGTGCTGCCGGACCCGGGCCCGCTGCCCGGTCTGCGGGTGCGTCCGCTGACCGACCCCGTCCCCCGGGTCCGGATCGCGCTCGCCTGGCCGACCGGACAGCCCTCCTCGCCGCCGACCGCCGCCCTGGTGGCCCACCTGCGGCGGGCCTACCCCGGGCCGGCGGCCGCTCAGGCTCCGGCCGTCACCGCCGCGCCGTCGGTGATGTGCAGCAGCGCGGCCGCGCCGTCGAGCACCTCCCGGTCGAGCGGGAAGTAGCCCTGTCGCGGGACGGTATCGGTGCGGGTACGGGCGTCGGCCGGCAGCGCGGTGTCCGTCAGCTCCCAGGCCGCACCGCGTCCCCGCAGGTGGGCCTCGTACGTCCCCGGCGCCGGCTCGGCCAGTCCGGTCGCCTCGCTGCGCCCCAGGCTCCCGGCGACGAAGGCGTAGCGCTCGCCCAGCAGCGTGCCGACGGTGTGGCCCGCGCCGGTCCACCGGCAGTCCAGCTCGCCCAGCGCCCAGGCGCTCGGGTTCCGCTGCACGTGCCGGTTGTGGGCGAAGAGCAGGGTCGGTCCGCGCCGGGCCTCGATCTCGCGGATGTCGAGGAGGTTCTGCGCCATCAGCGCGTCCCGCACGCCGAGCAGGGCGCTGATCCGGGCGCTCGGGGTGCGGCCCCGGACCGCCGACTGGGCGTGGTAGCGCAGCAGTCCGATCCCGGCGGCCAGCCGGGCGCGGGCCTCGTACCATTCGGCCGGCGAGGTCGATCCGATCAATTCCGGTGCCCGCATGTGGAGTTGGAGGAGAAGGTCGTCGGCGAGGCAGCGCAGCCGGGCGGCGTCGGCGGTGTCGCCCGGCGACTGGGCCGGGTCCGTCACCGCCTCCGTACGGCTCCAGCGCTCGTCCTCACCCGCCGCACCGGCGACGTCGAGATCGAGCCCCAGGTAGTCACGGGCGTGTTCGAGGTAGCGGCGCGGGCTGGGGGCGCTGGTGTTCTCGGTCGGGATGTCGAAGCCGTGGAGGGCCAGCCGCTCCCCGGACGGCCGCTGCCGGTTGAACTCCCGCATCCAGGCGACGAGTCGGCGGTTGGGGACGAGTTCCCCGAAGCCGTGCGTGAAGCCCTTCCGCATCGCCGATTCGAGAGTGCCGACACCCTCCCGGACGTAGGCGTCCACGGCGAGGGCGGCCACCCGGTCGGTCTCCAGGGCGATCGACCGGAAGCCCCGGTCGACCAGCCCGGCGAACAGCTCGTTGCGGACCAGCCCGAACGCCGGCTCCTGGTGCGTCGGCTCGCCCAGCCCCAGAAGCTCGCACGCGGGAGTGATGAAGTCATACACGTCCTGGTTCATGGACCTCAAGCGTATCCTTGAAGGAACGGTTGAGACTTTTTCCGCTTCTGCCGCCAGGCCGCCGACGAAAGCCTCAAACAGCCCGAACGGTCGATCGGCTTCGCACACCCCGCCTCACCCGGCCCCACCTCGCCCCACCCGACCCGGAACGGGAGACGACCGGACGACCATGCGACCCTCCGACCTCGCGCGCGAGCACGGCATCTCGACCCAGGCGATCCGCAACTACGAGCGCGACGGCTGCCTCCCGCCCGCCGAACGCACGCCCACCGGATACCGGATCTACACCGAGCTGCACGCCGCCGCCCTGCGCGCCTACCTCGCCCTCGTCCCGGCGTACGGGTACGCGACCGCGGGCTCGGTCATGACCGCCGTCCACGCCGACCGGATCGGCGAAGCCCTCACCGAACTCGACCGGGGCCACGCCCAGTTGCTGCGCGACCGGGAGACCCTCGCCGCCGTCCGCGAGGCCGTCGGCCACCTGACCGGCGGCGCCGCCGCCGGAACCGGGCTCCCCGCAGCGCCCGGCCCCCGCTCCGTCGGCGAGGTCGCACACCGACTCGGCGTCACCCCCGCGACCCTGCGGGCCTGGGAGGCCGCCGGCATCCTCACCCCGGCCCGGGACCGCACCACCGGCCACCGCCGCTACCTCCCCGCCGACGTCCGGGACGCCGAACTCGCCCACCTGCTCCGCCGGGGCGGCTACCTGCTGGACCACATCGCCACCGTGCTGCGGCAGATCCGTACCGCGGGCGGCACCGGCGAGCTCGCCGCCGCCCTGGACGGCTGGCAACAGCGCCTGACCACCCGGGGCCTGGCGATGCTCACCGCCTCCGCCCGCCTCGACGACTACCTGGGGCTGCGCACCGGAACGCCCCGACCGGCTTGACCTCAAGGCCACTTGAGGTGCCAGAGTGATCCACATGAACACCGAAGCAGCAGTTGACGCGCAGGCCGCCCCCGAGGCGGACATCCAGGCCATCGAACGGGTCGTGGCCGCCGTCGAACGCGCCCAGCGCGCCAAGGACCCGGACGCGTTCCTCGCACTGTTCCACCCCGAGGCGATCTGGACCACCGCGCACGGCAAGGTCCTCCTCGGCCTGGACGCGATCGCCGAGTTCACCCGTGCCGTGCTGCCCGCCGCGACCTGGGACGGCGACGTCACGTACGAGCCGGTGCACATCCAGTTCCTTCGCCCCGACGTGGCCGCCGTCAAGGTCCGCCAGGTCTACCGGTCGCCGGAGGGGGACTCGGAGGGCGCACCGCTGTACGTCATGACCAGGCAGGACGACGGTCGGTGGCTGCTGCACGCCTGCCAGAACACCGGCGTGCTCGCCGAATAGCCACCGGGCCCGTCGCAGTCCGCCCCTGCCCGTCCCCGCCCGTCCCGCCGGACGCCGGCGCCGCGCCCCGGGTCGGCCGGCCCGGCCCGTCCGGCCCGGCTCAGCCGACCCGGGTGAGCCGGGCGGTGCGGGCGCCGGCGCCGTCCGCGAGCGCGACCGACTGCTCCTGGTCCGCGCGTTCGGGGCCGGCGAGCAGGATGGAGCGCTGGAGCCGCCGCAGCGCCGCGGACGGCTCCATGCCCAACTCCCTCACCAGGGTGTTCCGCAGGCGCTGGTAGGCCTCAAGCGCCTCGCCCCGCCGGCCGGAGCGGTGCAACGCGATCATGTACTGGCCGTGCAGGCTCTCGTGGGTGCGGTAACGGTCGATCAGGACGGTGAGTTCGGCGAGCAGCACCCGGTGCCGGCCGAGTCGCAGGTCGGCCTCGATCCGCTGGTCCAGTGCGCAGAGCCTGATCTCCTCCAACCGTCTGGCCTCGACGGCGAGTTGGCCGCCGACCGGGACATCGGCGAAGGCCGGGCCGCGCCACAGCGCGAGCGCGTCGGCCAACTGGCGGGCGGCGAGCGGGAAGTCGCCCCCGTCCATGGCGCGGTAGCCGTGCCCGGCGAGGCGGTCGAACTCCTGGAGGTCGACCAGTCCGCCGCCGCTGTTCAGCATGTAGCCGCCGGCCGAGGTGACCAGGACGTCCTTCGCGCAGGAGGCCCCCGGGCCGCCGTCGCCCTGGGCGAGCGCCCGGTCGATGAGGTCGCGCAGTTGGAGCACATAGGTCTGCACGGTGGTGCGGGCACTGCGTGGCGGGCGGCCGGACCACAGCTCCTCGGCGAGGACTCCCGCCGGCACGACCTGATCGGCCCGTAACGCCAGCAGGGCGAGCACCTGCCGCGGCTTCGGCGCCGACGGCACCACCGACGCCCCGCACAGTCGGACCCCCAAGGACCCCAGCACCCGGATCTCCACGACGACCACCCCATATCCAGACGGATCGGCGGCCCCGACGGCCGCCGGCCGGGCGGGTGCTCCGCTGCTCACCGTCCACGCAGGTCCGCTGGAAGGTCGGTCGAGCACCCGACGCCCATCCAAAAACAGGACAGACGGTTTGTCAATACAAAACCGAACGCGCTGTTTGTTTTTGGGCGGAGCAATCCCCACTGGAACCGGACGCCGGACCGCCCGTCCGACCCCGAACCGCTTCGGACGAGGCCCGCACGGACCACCCGGGCCGTCCCGAGCGCCCGACTCAGGAGGGTCCGACGCCGGCCGCACCCGCCCCGGCCGGGCCGCCCGCCCCGCCCGTGCCGGACTCCGCCACCCGGGCCGCCGCGAGCTCCGCGACCACCCGGGCGCCCCGGTCCACCGCGAGGTCGAGCGTGGCCAGCACCCCGGGCACCGCGATACTGGGCATCACATGCTGGTACAGCGCGGAGATCCGGCGCTCCAGATCCGCCCGGCCGGACATCTTCTGGGACTGGATCTGCACCCCCGTCCAGGCCCCGGTGACCAGCCAGGCCGTCTCGGCGGGCACCACCTGGGGCAGCAGCTCACCGCGCCGGCCCGCCGTTTCCAGCACGCTCTCGGCCCGCTGGATCCAGCCGGGCGCCGCACCGCCGCTGAAGTCTCCGAACACGTCCTGGCCGAGGGAGAGCCGCGCGCCCGCGCTCAGGACCGGGTCGCGCGGCATGAGGTGGGCGACCACCATCCCGAGGTCCACGAACTCCTGGAGCTTGCACTGCCGTTCGGGGATCTCGTCCCGGCCGAACTGCTCCTCCACGACCCCCTGGGCGAGCTCCCGCTTGGAGGCGAAGTGGAAGTACACCGCGCCGCGGGTCACCCCGGCGCGGGCCACGACCTCGCCGATCGTCGCCCCCTCGTACCCGTACTCGTCGAAGACCGACGCCGCCGCCTCCAGGATCAGTCGACGCGTCCGGACCGCCCGCTCCTGTCGCACCACCGCAACCACCCCACCCGAAACGCTCGGCAAACAAAACCAAACACCCCGTATCTTACCCGCCGCGGTCGACGGGGGTCCCTGCATCCCAGGTCACATAGGGCCGTCCTCAAGCGGACTAAAACCGCGTGGACGGTATGGGACGAACAGATGGCCGACATCTCGCCGCCAGCCCCCATATCCGGAACAACAGCTCCCACTTGTGCCCGGGGGGACGACGAACGATCCAGTCATAGCAATGAACCTGACAACTTTGGCCGTCGACATTCCCACAGGTCAAGCAGGCCAACTCGGTGAACCCGATCTCGGGGTGGCGACCGGCACACACCCACCGTGCCCGACCGAACACGCTCGGCCGCCGACGAACCTTTGTTCTGGCTCCTTGAAAACCAAACCGGTAGGTACGTATCTTACGAGCCCTGAGCAGCCCACCCCGCCCATCACGGCCTTTCGGAGCGCTCCCCATGACTCTGCTTGCCTTCCGCACGCCCGCCTCCGCCCTCGCCACCGGCCCGGACTCCCGGACGATCCCCGGCCCGGCCGCAGCAGCGGCCCCGGCGCCTCGCCTGACCAGCACCGTCGCCAAGGAGTACGTGCACCGGGCCTGCCACGCCGAGGTCTTCATCACCGGCAGCGAACAGCTGACCGACACCGCCTTCGCCGTCACCGCGCAGTGGCCGCGGGCGCACACCTTCTTCTGCACGCCGGACGGCACCCGGCACGACCCGATGCAAGCAGCTGAAACGATCCGCCAGGCCGGCCTCTACCTTGCCCACACCCGGTTCGGCGTACCGCTCGACCACAAGTTCATGATGTGGAACCTCGACTACACCACTCGGCCGCGGCAACTGCCGATCGGAGCGGCGCCGACCGACCTCACCCTGGAGATCCAGCTCCTCGCCCAGCCGCGCCGCTCCGGCACCACGGTCGACTTCACACTGGAAACCGTCGTCCGACGGGGCGCCCAGCTCGCCGCCACCGGGTACGCCCGGTTCACCACCGTCCCGGACTCCACCTACCAGCGGCTGCGCCGGGGGCGCCAGGACGCCGAGCACCCCGCGGCGCCGACCGTGACCGCCGAGCCGCTCCCGCCGGCCCGGGTCGGCCGACTCCGCCCGAGCGACGTCGTCCTGACCCCGGCCGACGCCCCCGACAGCTGGCACCTCACTCCCGACTTCCGGCACCCGATCCTCTTCGACCACGCCAACGACCACATCCCCGGCATGGTCCTGCTGGAGGCGGCCCGGCAGGCGGCCAACGCCCTGAGCAGCCCGGTCACCGTGACCCCGGCCGCCGCGGCCACCACCTTCCACCGGTACGCCGAGCACGACGCGCCCACCACGATCACCGCCCGGCACACCCCCGGCGAGGAGCCGGACAGCCTCACCACCACCGTGACCGGCCACCAGCACGGCGAACCGATCTTCACCACCGTGCTCACCGGCCACCCGGACCACCGCTGACCCGACGGCCACCGACGCGCCGACCGGGCAGCCGGTACGGCCCGAGCAGCGGTCCGCACCCGCCGCACCACCGGACGCACCCGCCACCCCGCCACGCGGACGGCCCGCCCGACCTTCCCGGTCCGGCGGGCCGTCCGCGTCCGGGAGGCCGTCCGCGTGCCGACGACGCTTGCCGGGGCGCGCCCCCTGGCACAGGGCGTTTCCCGCCCGTCGGCGACGACCGGAACATCCCGATTCCGGGCTGGCACCGGGGCGAACACCTGCGCAAGGATGTCAGCCCCTGATCCGCTGCCAACAGGAGCACGCCGTGAGCGAAGTCGCTTCGCAGCAGAACGAGTTGATAAGACTGACCGACCGCCCCGGAACCGACGACGCCCCCGGCCGCGACGGGCGGACCGGCGGCCGGAACGTCCGGGTACGGGTGCTCGGACGGCACGCACCGGGCTCCCTGCTCGGACACGACTGGCTGGACTGCGAGATCACCGTCACCGCCGACTCGGTGCGCGGGCAGTTCGTCACGCTGGTGACCGACCGCCATCTCACCCAGTGGGAGACGGCTTTGGAGCGGCTCGGGCGCGGCGCCGCGGTCCGCTGGCTGGACGAGGAGCACGGCCCGGAACTGCGGATCGAGCCCGCGCGGCCGGGCGGGCTCTGGGTGACCGTCTCGGACGCGGAGGAATCGGGCGTCACGCTCCGGGTCGTCCTCTCCCCCGCACCGGACTGGCTGGACGAGCAGCGCGCGCTGCTCAAGCTCGTCCGGGAGGCCTATCCGGCCGAGGTGGTCGAGCTCGCCCCGGGACTCCACGCCTGGCGCGGAACCCCGGTGGAGGAGAGCTGATCATCCGTCATCCCCGAGTCCGTACTGGCCGTCCCAGCCGGCCGAGCGAACGGTCGGGCACGGTGAGGAGGAAGAGCAGGGCCGCGCCGCCGAGCATGAACAGCGCGAGGCGGTGCAGGCCGCCCGTGGTGGCACCGTGCGGGAAGAAGGCGGCGTTCGCGGCCGAGGCCGCCATCGCGCCGAGGTACATGAAGGTGCGCAGCAGCCCGGCCGCCGAGGCGATGGCGGCCGGGTCCGCCTGGTGGTAGAGGGCGGTCTGGGTGCCGAGCCCGATCAGCCCCTGCGAGACGCCCGCCAGCACACCGACCGCGATCAGCAGAGCACCCGGGCTGCTCGCGTGCACCGACAGCAGGGCGGCACAGGCCGCGATCTGGCAGGCGGAGCCGACCAGCAGCTTGCCGCGCACACCCGGACTGCGGCCGGTGACCCCGGCGGCCGTGAGCGCGGTCAGCGACAGCGGCAGCAGCAGCAGTCCGGCGGAGGCCGCCGACAGGCCGCGCCCCTCCTCCAGCCACTGGGTGTAGCCGTAGAGGAAGGCGTAGACGGAGGTGTAGCCGAGGACCTGGCGCAGGTAGGTGGCGATCAGCGGGCGGTTGCCCGCGAGCGACCGCAGGTCGATGAAGGGGATGCGGGCCCGCCGCTCGCGGACGGCGAAGGCGACGGCCGCCAGGACGGCGAGCACCGGCAGGTACCAGCGCGCCGGGTCGGGCCGCATCAGGAACAGCATCAGGGCGAGCAGCAGGACCGCGAACAGCGCGATCCCGGCATGGTCGAGGCGCTCCGGACGGTCGAGGCGGTCGCCGCGGCCGGCCCCGTCTCTGCCATCGGTCCCGTCTCTGCCATCGGTCCCGTCTCTGCCGTCGGTCCCGTCCATGCCGTCCGGACGGCCGGAGCGGCGGTCGGTGACGGGCAGCCGGGCCGCGCCGAGCGCCAGACAGGCCAGTGACAGCGGGACGTTGACGGCGAAGACCGTCCGCCAGCCGCCCGCGCCGATCAGCAGACCTCCCAGAGTGGGGCCGACCACCGCGACGGTCTGGTTGGCGACGGCCAGCAGCGTCAGCACCCCGGTGGGGCTGGACTGCCCGGTCCGCTCGGCCTCGGTACGGGTCAGGTGCATCGCGGCCGGGTAGGCCGCGGAGGTGCCCAGGCCGAGCAGCACCCGGGCGGCGATCAGCAGTCCGAGCGTCGGGGCGAGCGCGCCGAGCAGTCCGGCGAGGCCGACCAGGGCCGTCCCGGCGAGGTAGAGCCGGCGCGGCCCGTGGGTGTCCACGAGCCTCCCGATCACCGGCTGGCCGACGGCGGTGGCCAGGTAGAGCGCGGTGACCAGCCAGGCCGTCTCGGCGGGCGGCGCGCCGAAGGCGGCGCCCACGGGCACCAGGGCCACCGCGATCATCGACGAGTTGATCGGGTTGAGCACCGATCCGAGCACCATCGGTGCGATCAGCCGGCGATTGAACCCGCCCGCCGGAGCGGGCAGCCGGCGGCGGGCCCGGAGCCGGGCCAGCAGGGCGGACGGACCGGCCATCACCGGTTCAGCCGGTCCATCAGGGCCAGTGCCTCCAGTACGGTGGCGCGCTCGGCCTCGGTGTAGTGCTCCGCCATGGCCCGGGTCAGCCACTCCTGACGGGCCTGGCGGCTGTCCGCGACGTGGGCCAGGCCCGCCTCGGTGAGGCTGACCACCTGGCGGCGACCGTCCTCGGGGTCGGGGCGGCGACCGACCAGTCCGTGCTGTTCGAGCACGGCGAGAGTGGCGGCCATCGACTGGGGACGGACCCGCTCGGCGGCGGCCAGCGCGCTCGCGGAGGCCGGACCGTCGTTGATCAGCCGACTGAGCACGGCGGTCTGGGAGGGGGTCAGGTCGCTGGTCCCGCTCGCCTCCCGCAGGGTGCGGCGCAGCCGGCTGAAGACGGCCCGCAGCTCGCGGGCGGCCAGTGCCGCGGTGTCGGGCGCCACGGCCTCGGCGGGGGCTTTACGGGCCGCGGCGGCCTGGGGGCCGGTTCGCTTCTCGGTCATGGTTCCACGGTAATTTCATCAGTCTGGACTGTCCAGTCTGGACTGAAGGATTTCCCGGGAACGGAGAGCCGGATAATGACGGCATGATCGACAATCAGCTCCGCGTCGTCCTCGCCGAGGATTCGGTGATCCTCCGGGACGGCATGGTCGAACTCCTCACCGCCCGTGGGTGCGCGGTGGTCGCCACCGCCGGTACGGCGCCCGAGCTGGTGGCCGCCGTCACCGAGCACCGGCCCGACGTGGCCGTGGTGGACATCCGGATGCCGCCCACCCACACCGACGAGGGCATCCGGGCCGCGGTGGAGATCCGGACCGCCCTGCCCGAGGTCGGCGTCCTGGTCTTCTCCCAGCACGTCGAGACCGTCTGGGCGGCCCGGCTGCTCGCGGCCGGCGCAGCGGGCATCGGCTACCTGCTCAAGGAGCGGGTGGCCCGGACCTCCGAGTTCGTGGACGCCCTGCACCGGGTCGCCGCGGGCGGCACGGCCCTCGACCCGGAGATCGTCAACGGCCTGATGCACGGCGGGCGGCGCAGCCGGGTGGACGCGCTCACCCCGCGTGAGCGGGAGGTGCTGGAGCTGATGGCGCAGGGGCACTCCAACCGCTCGATCGCCACGGTGCTGACGGTCTCGGAGCGGGCGGTGGAGAAGCACGTGGCCGCCGTGTTCGGCAAGTTCGACCTGCCCGCGACCGACGCCGACAACCGGCGGGTCAAGGCCGTGCTCGCCTACCTCGCGGAGAGCGGCGCCTCCTGACTCGACGGACCCGGAACGGCGACGCCGCAAGGCCGGCGACCCCGAGGCCAGCAGCCCCGGAGGGCGACGGCCCCGAAGGCAATGCCCGTGTCCCCGTCAGAGCCGGCCGGGCAACTCGGCACCGACCACCGTCGGCCCACCGGGCGGGCTGTCCACCCGCAGCGTCCCGTCCACCGCCGCGAGCCGTTCGGCCAGGCCGGCCAGGCCGGTGCCCGCGCCGATCGCGGCGCCGCCGCGCCCGTCGTCGCGGACGGTCAGCCGGACCCTCCCGTCGGCCGCGGTCACGGTCAGCTCCGCCGACCGCGCGTCGCTGTGCTTGGCCACGTTGGTCAACAGCTCGGCCGCGCAGAAGTAGACGGCCCGCTCGATCACCTCCTCCGGACGCTCCCGCAGGTCCAGCCGGACGTCGACCGGCACCGGAGAGGTTGCGGTCAGCCCCGGCAGGGCCTGGGCCAACCCGCCGTCCAGTGCCACCGGGTGGATGCCCCGGGTCAGCCGGCGCAGGCTGGCGATGGTGTCGTCGGTCTGCCCACGGGCCCGATCGACCAGGGTGCGCAGCCGCCCGAGGTCGGGCCCGCCCGAACCGGCCGGTCCGCCCGCGGAGGGAACACCCCCGGTGGGAACACCCTCGGTGGGAGCACCCCCGGCCGGTCCGCCCGCGGAGGGGACGCCCGCCGCCAGGACGTCGTCGGCGAGTGACAGGGTGATGGCGAGCGCGACCAGCTGCGCCTGGGTGCCGTCGTGCAGGTCGCGTTCCAGGCGCCGCAGCCGGTCGGTGTTCTCGGCCAGCAGGGTGGCCCGGGCGTTCTCCAGCTGACGCACCCGCTGCTGCGAGCGCACCGGCCCGAGCAGGGCGCGGGCGAGCGTGCGGTCCGCTCCGCCGAGGGCGCGCACCGCGGCGGGGACGACGGCCAGCACCGCGAGGCCGATCGGGACCGCTCCCAGGTCCAGCAGGCCGATCGACCGCGGGCCCGGCTCCATCATCCGCACCCAGAGCGGAAAGCCCACCAGCCAGACGCTGCCGAGCGGCAGCACGACCACGGCGAGGAACCCGAGCACGCCCAGCGGCAACCGCAACACGAGGTAGAGCAGCGTCCGCCAGGCCACCGGGTCGGTCAGCACCGCCCGGCCCCGGGCGAACACCCCGGACGGGCGCGGCAACAGCGGCGGCGCGGGCACCTCCTCCCGGAGCAGCCTCCCGACCAGCCACCGGTGCAGCCCGCCGAGCCGCCTCGCCCCGAGCAGCGCGGCGACCACGAACGGCAGGCCCAGCACGGTGAGCGAGAGCAGCGCCCCGGCGTAGAGGACCGCGACGGAGTACACCCCGCCGAGCACCCCGAGCGGCAACCCGAGCACCGCGAAGGCCAGTTCGCCGCCGCTCACCGACCGGTACCGCCACCGCTCAGCCACCGTCCACCTCACCGTTCACCCTCCGACCGGCCTCCAGCATCCACCAGGCACCTCCGGAGCCACCGCACCCACCTGCCCCTCAAACCGGACGGCCCTTCGAACCACCACGGCACCGACCCAGCGGCCCGCCCACCGTCGACGCCCGCCTCGGCCTCCCTCGTCTCACCGCCGTTCCCCGCCCGTCGACGCCACCGCCGAGCCGCCGACCGCCCACAGCCCCGTGCCCACGATCCCCGGTACCGTGAGCACCGCCGCGCCCAGCACCACCCGGGCGCAGGCCGCGCCCGGCACCACCGGGACCACCGAGCCCGTCACCGCCAGGCTGAACGCCCCCGAGGCCGCGGCCGCCACCGCCGCACCGAGCAGCACCCCGATCGCCGTGGTCAGGACCGCCTCCACGGAGAGCATCCGCAACAGCTGGCGCCGCGTCGCCCCGACCAGGCGCAGCAGCGCGAACTCCCGGCGCCGCTCGGCGGTCAGCGCCACCAGGGTGTTGACCGTGGAGACCGCCGCGAAGCAGACCAGCAGTCCGAGCTCCATCTCGCGCAGCCAGATGTCGCTCTCCTTGGTGACGCTGGTCGCGGCTCCCGTCGCCCGGGCCACGTGCTCCGCGGTGCTGGTCAGGGTCAGCATGGTGCCACAGAGCCCGACCAGCAGCGCGACCGGCACCACGGCCGAGGAGAGCCGGGCCGCGTAGCCGCGGAGGTTGGCGTCCGCCAGCCAGCCGGCCCTGGGCACGAGCGCCCGCGCCGGGGCGCCGAGCACGGCCGCCAGGCCCTTCGCCGCCACCGGCCCCAGCAGTCCGACCGCGATCAGCAGCACCAGCGAGCCGAGCAGCGCGGCCTGCCCCGCCTTGTCCAGCTCTCCGGCCGGCCGGCTCGCGGCCAGTCGCAGCAGCAACCCGCCGCCGGCGAGCACCGCCACCCCGGCGAGCACCCGCAGCGCGCCCGTCCGCCGCGGCCCGCCCGCGCCCTCGGTCAGCGCGACGGCCGGGGCGGGCCGGGTGATCCGGCGGGCCGCGACCGCGGTGGCCGCCAGGCCGACCAGCAGGGCCACCCCGAACCCGACCAGCGCCGGCACCGGCGCCCCGGGTATGCGGAGCCCGGGTGCCGCCATGCCGCGCCGCTGGAGCGCGGCGAGGAAGGCCCGGGCCGCGAGGAAGCCCGCCAGGCCGCCCGGCACGGCCACCAGCAGGGCCGTCGCCACCACCTGCGCGCGCACCACCCGGCGGACCTGACGGGGCGTCGCCGCGACGGTGCGCAGCAGCGCCAGGTCCCGGTGCTGCTGGCGCAGCGTGAAGCCGAGCGCGTTGACCACGACGAACAGCGCGACCAGGACGGCGACCTCGCCGAACGCGCCGGCGATCAGCACCAGGCCCGGCCCGGACACCGTCGTCCGCGACACCGCGGCCGGTGCCGTGACCTGCGCGGCGACCAGCGACCCGAACAGCGTCACCGCCGCCACCGCCAGGAACAGCGCCGTTCCCAGCCCGGCGAAGGAGGCCGGGCGGCGGCGGATCTGCCCCGCCGAGAGGCTCAGCACGGGACTGCTCACGGCGCTCACCCGCCCAACCGGCTCAGCCGCTCGCCGACCTGCGCGGCCGTCGGCCTGATCAGCTCGTCCACCAGCAGGCCGTCGGCGAGCAGCAGCACCCGGTCCGCGTACCCGGCGGCGACCGGGTCGTGGGTGACCATCACACAGGTCTGTCCGTCGACGTCGACGCCGGCGCGCAGCAGGCCGAGGACCTCCTGCCCGGTGGCGCGGTCCAGTGCGCCGGTCGGCTCGTCGGCGAACAGCACCTCCGGCCGGGAGACCAGGGCCCGGGCTATCGCCACCCGCTGCTGCTGACCGCCCGACAGCTGCCCGGACCGGTGCCGCTCGCGCCCGGCCAGCCCGACCCGGGCCAGCGCCTCCCGCACCGCGCCCCGCTCCGGCGGCCGCCCGGCCAGCCGCCCGGGCAGCTCGACGTTCTGCGCGACCGTCATCGCGGGCATCAGGTTGAAGGCCTGGAACACGAACCCCACCCGGGTGCGGCGCAGCTCCGCGAGCCGCCGTTCGGGCAGCCCGGACACCTCGGTGTCGCCCCACCGCACGGTGCCCCTGGTCGGGCGGTCCATCCCGGCCAGGCAGTGCAGCAGGGTGGTCTTGCCGGATCCCGAGGGCCCCATCACCGCCGTGAACGTCCCCGGCGCGAAGCCCACCGACACCCCGCGCAGCGCCCGCACGGCCGCCGCGCCGCGCCCGTACTCCCGGTGCAGCCCGACCGCGCTCAGGGCCGCGCCCGTCATCCCGTCGTTCGCCGCCGTGGTGGCGGCTGTCGTCATCCCGTTCATGCCCTCCATCGTGGGCGTCCGGGGCCGGGAGATCGATTGTGCTGGCACCCGAATCCGGGGTTCGGAAAACCGAACCCCGCAGGTGGTGCTACGCCCCCTCGGGCCTCTTCCGCCCGTCCCCACCCCGCCTCCCCTCGAATCCGCCCGACGGGGAATCATGATCCGGTGACCATCGACCTGCTGCCCGGCCACGGCCTCCGGCTGCCCGCCCCGGGCCGCGAGCCGCACCGAGAGGAGCCGTTCTCCTCCGGCTCCCGCCACCGCTCCGCCCCCGCAGAGCACGACGCACCGACCAAGCACTGCGCACCGACCGAGCACGACGCACCGACCGAGCACGACGCACCCACCGAGGCCGCCGCATGATCCCCCTCCCGACCGGCACCGCCACCGGTCCGCACGACGCCGCCTACCTGCCCCGCCGCCGGCTGTCCCCGCGCCCGGCCGAGCGACCGATCACCGCACCGGTCCCCAAGCTCGGCGGCGAGCCGTACTGGCTGGCCGAGCCCACCTGGCCGCTCGACCCCACCACCGGCGAACCGCTGGTGTTCATCGGGCAGTTCCCCGTCCCGGGCGAGCCCGGCCGGCTGGCGTACCTCTTCCTGGAGGAGGAGGGCGAGATCATGGGCGGCCTCGACCCGGAGCGGGGCGACGGCCTGCTGCTCGTCCAGCCGGGCGGGCGCATCCCGCCGTTCGCCGTGATCGGCCCGCCCGGTACCCGGGGCCGTACGCTCTGGCGCTGCGAGGCCGACGGCGAGCGGACCCCCGTCGAGTACCACCTGGACGTGGTGCCGCTGTCGGACCACGTCGACCGGGCGATGGACCAGCGGGCCGCCTTCCAGCGGTACCGGCGCGACGAAGGCCCCGAGGTCCCCTTCCCGGACGGCGACCACGTGTACGACCACCTCGGCGGAGACCCGTCCTACGCGAACGGCCGGGCCCGGGTCCCGGCGCCCTGGCAGTACCTCTTCGCCCTCGCGGACGCCCCGGACGAGGGCGATCCGTACTTCCTCAACTTCGGTTACGGCAACGGCTTCGGCTTCCTCAGCCCGGACGGCCTGGAGGGCCGGTTCTTCTGGGAGGCGTCGTAGCCGGGCCCGCCCCTCCGCCTCCCCCTCCTTCACCCACCCACCCCCACCCACGGGAGTCACCATGACCACCACCCCTCTGACCGTCGCCGTCCTCGGGCCGGGCGGCGTCGGCGGACTGATCGGCGGGCTGCTCGCCCGCGACGGCCACCGGGTCGTCTGCCTGGCCGGCGAGGAGACCGCGGCCGCCGTCCGGCGGGACGGACTGCACGTCCGCAGCGGCCGGTTCGGCGATTTCACCGCCCGGGTGGAGGCCGCGACCGAGCTGTGCGAGCCGGTCGACGCGGCCTTCGTGACGGTCAAGGAGACGGCGCTGGCCGCCGCCCTCGACCGGATGCCCCCGGAGGTGCTCGGCACCGGGATCGTGGTGCCGCTGCTGAACGGCCTGGACCACATGGCGCTGCTGCGCGAACGCTACCCGGCCGGGCGCGTGGTGGCCGGCACGATCCGGGTCGAGGCCACCCGGACGGCGCCCGGGAAGATCGAGCACACCAGTCCGTTCGCCGCCGTCGAGCTCGGCGCGACCGCCGAACCGGCCTCCCCCGTGGCCGGGTTCGCCGAACGGCTGCGCCACACCGGGCTGGACGTGACGCTGCGCGAGGACGAGACGGCGATGCTGTGGGGCAAGCTCTCCTTCCTCGCCCCGTTCGCCCTGCTCACCACCCGCCACGCGAGCGGGATCGGCGCCGTGCGCGCCGAGCACCGGGCCGAACTCCTCGCGGTGCTGGACGAGATCACCGCCGTCACCCGGGCGGTCGGCGCGCCGGCGGACGCGCAGGCGCTGCTCACCTCCTTCGACCGCCTCCCCGCGGCGATGAAGTCCTCGATGCAGCGCGACGTGGAGGCCGGCCGGGCGACCGAGCTGGACGCCATCGGCGGCGCCGTGCTGCGGGCGGCCGACGCCCACGCCGTGGCCGCCCCGACCATCGCCCGCCTGGTGCGCGAGCTGTCCGGGTCCGCCGACCGGTAGGACCGGGAGAGGTGTTCACCCCACGCACGGCGCCCATGGGGTGAACGCCCGCTCGCCTTCCCTCACATGACGGAACCTCACCTTCCACGGTGGGCAAAGACTTTCCCAACGGTTCACCCGGTCTTCCGGAACCTCCGCACGGCGGAACGGCGTTGATACGGCGGGAGGGATAGAGACATGACAAGGAAGCCGTACCGATTGGCCGCCACCACGCTCGCGCTGCTCCTCGCGGCCCCACTGTTCACCGCGTGCGACGCCGACAAGGCCCTGGACTGCGGAAAGCGGGCGATCAGCCTCACCGGCGACGTCCAGGACCTCGCCGATTCGGCGATCAACGTGGGGCAGATCACCGACGAGAGCCGCCGCAACCACACCGCCGAGGCCTTGCGGAAGGTCGCCGACGACGCCAAGAAGATCCGCCAGGACGGCGGGGACAAGATCGACCCCGCGGCCGACCGGCTGGCCAAGGCCGTCAACGACGCGATCGACCGGGTCTCCAAGGGCAAACAGCCCGACTTCAAGCCGATCACCGACGCCGCCGGCGACATCGGGAAGGCGTGCGCCGACTCCTGACACGCCGGCGCGCTTCCCGGTTCCCGCACGCCCGCCGCCCGCCCCATCGCGCTCCCGGCCCGGCACACAGCCCGGCCGGGGGCGCGATGGGCTTGCAGGCCGTCGCGGACCCTGCCGCATCGTTCACGAGCGCCGGCCACCCGCACCGCTGCCACGGCATGCGCAGGGCTCACCCGTTGACGGAACGGGGCAGCCAGGACCGCCCCGCACCCGCTCCCACCCCGGCCGGCCCGACCACGCGCCCCTGACCACCGGACAGGCCCCTCTGAACACCCTCGCTTCGGCGTGTCGTCCGGCAAATGTGCCAGTGGCACAGGTCTGCCGAACGGACCACTCGCAGGAGGCCCGCAGAATCAACAGAACACCTTCAAATCAAGAGAGTTGACGCTCAGTCAGTTGTCATGTGGAGTGAACATGACGCTCTGGCCGGCGTCGGCGCCCCGGGGGATGGGGCCGGTCGGCCGTGGCTGCCATCGGCGCAAAGGGGGAGCATCCTGATGGCATACGCGAAGGGTTATGACGTCTCCGACTTCCAGTCGGGCATCCCGGGGGACGCGGAATTCGTCTTCATCAAGGCCACCGAAGGCGGCCACACCGGCCAGTCGGGGTACACCGACAAGCTCGCGGACGCCCGGGGGCGCGGGCTGGTGGTCGGGCACTACCACTTCCTGCACGCGGAGAACCCGGTCGACGGTGAGGTGGAGCACTTCTGCCGGGTCGTGGGGCAAGTGCCCGCGGGCGAGCTGCTGGTGCTGGACTTCGAGCCGTACGGACAGTCGGTCGGCGACGGCGACGCGACCGAGGCGAAGAACCGGTGGCTGGCGGCGGTCAAGCAGCGTTACCCGGACCGCCTGGTCGGGCTCTACACCAACCGGGACTACTGGTTCCGGACGGACGACAATGCCGGTGACTTCCTGTGGATAGCGGACTACGTGCCCGCGGGCTCGCCGCGGATCCAGGCGTCCTGGCGCTTCCACCAGTACAGCGACGACCCGCTCGACGCGGACGTGTTCAACGGCTCGCTGGACGAGTTGCGGGCGTGGGCCGGCGCCGGCCGGACCCCGGACCCCGAGCCTCCCGCGCCGACCCCGACCCCGGGGCCGCAGCAGCCCGACTGGCCGGGGCTCCAGCTGGTGCCCCGGGACCAGTGGGGCGCGCAGCCCTGGCGCGAGCCCAACGGTTCGATCCCGTACGCCGGTCCGCGCGCCGGAGTGAAGGTGCACTATCTCGGCACGGCGTACACCTTCGACAGCCACGACACCTGCCCGGCCTACGTACGGCGCCTCCAGGCCTCGCACATGGACGACGACGGCTGGTCGGACATCGGCTACAGCTTCGTGGTCTGCGAGCACGGCCACGTGTTCGAGGGCCGCGGGCTGAACCGGCGCAACAGCGCCAACGGCGACGTCCCGCTCAACGAGGCGCACTACGCGGTGTGCGGGCTGGTCGGCGCCTCCGGCTCGACCGTGCCCACCCCGGACCAGCTCAACGGGCTGCGGGACGCGATCGAGTACTGCGAGCAGCAGGGCCCGGCGGGCCCGGAGATCAAGGGGCACCAGGACGGCTACTCGACCGACTGCCCCGGCCCGGCGCTGTACGCCTGGGTGACGTCGGGTGCGCCGCGCCCCTCCGGCACGGTGGTCACCCCGCCCCAACAGCCCGCGCCCCAGCCGGACCCGACCCCGGCCCGGTACCGGAACAGCGTCGGCGGCCTGCCGTACGGCTACGGCGCTCACGGTCCGCAGGTCACCCTCGTCGGCGAGGCGCTGGTGGCGGCGGACTTCGGCTCGCACTACACCCAGGGCCCCGGCCCGGACTGGACCGACGCCGACACCCTCAACTACGCCGACTTCCAGCGCAGCCTGGGCTACTCCGGCGGGGACGCGGACGGCGTGCCCGGCGAGGCCTCGCTGCGCCGGCTGCTCGGCGGGGCCGTCCCGCTCGCCGAGGTGTCGAAGTCGAGGGTGGTCGCGGCGGCCCGTCAGGACCCGGACGCGGCCCAGGGCACCACCACGTACCCGGACGAGGTGTACACGGTGGAGCGGGCGCTCGTCGCCGAGGGGCTGCTCGACCGGCAGTGGGCCGACGGCTCGTTCGGCACGAAGACCATCGACGCCTACGCCGAGTTGCAGCGCCGGTACGGGTACAGCGGGCAGCAGGCGGACGGCATACCCGGCATCAACTCGCTTACCCGGCTCGGCCAGGCGCACGGCTTCACCGTCGTCGGCTGACACCGGCCGAGGAGGACAGATGTACCAACTCGCCCTGTCCCTGTGGCGCACGTGCGTGCCCTACATCGTCGCGTTCCTCGTGGTGCAGGCGGCGCGGCTCGGCATCCACCTGGACAACGCCTCCGTCACCTCCGCCCTGGTCACCGGCTTCGGTACGGTCTACTACGCCGCGTTCCGGTTCCTGGAGCACCGGTTCGGCGCGAGCTGGGGCTGGTTCCTGGGGGCCGCCCGGCCGCCGTCCTACCAGCCGCCGGTCCCCGCGCCCGCACCCGCGCCCGCACCCACGCCCGCGCCCGCGCCCGCCGCACCTACGCCTGCGCCGCCCGCACCCGCACCCACGCCCGCACCCGTACCGGCGCCCGCACCAGCGCCGGAGCCCACACCCACGCCCGCACCAGCACCCACGCCCGCGCCCGCGCCCGCAGCGACGCCGCCGGACCCCACGCCGGCCCGACCCGACTACCGGAACCTGCCCGAAGGCGGCTGACGGGCACCCGCACAAGGGTTGCGGACCACCATATTCCGCAACCCCGAAATCAGGCCCAGTAATACAATTAGCCTTTCACGTTCAGGTCTTGACGAATTGTCACCTGAATCTGAGACTGAGCCTGCCACCAATGCATCCGGATCCCATTCCACGGCCTCTTGATGCACGAAGTGAACGGAGGGGGAATTTGCCGACGACACCGACCTATCCGGGCGTCTACATCGAAGAGCTTCCCAGCGGCGTCCGTACCATCACCGCGGTGAGCACCTCGGTGACCGCCTTCGTCGGGGCCACCCGGCGCGGCCCGCTCGACCAGCCGGTCACCATCACCAGTTTCGCGGACTTCGAACGCCGTTTCGGCGGACTCGCGGATCAGAGCCCGGTCAGCTACGCCGTCCAGCAGTTCTTCCTCAACGGGGGCTCGGTCGGGGTCGTGGTCCGGGTCGCGGCGGCCGGCACCGGCGCCGCCGCGGGCGTCACGCTCAACTCGACGCAGTCCTCCACCGCCACCCCGGCCCTGGAGGTCACGGCCGTCGAGCCGGGACTCTGGGGCGGGGGGCTGCAGGTCGCCGTGGACTACCGGACGCCGACCCCGGCCGAGACCTTCAACCTCCAGGTCTTCGACACCTCCGGCGCCGTCCGGGAGTCCTTCGCGGACCTGTCGGTCCGGGCCGCCAGCCCCCGGTTCGCCGAGACGGTGGTGAACAGCGGCTCGACCGTCGTCTGGGTCAAGGTGCTCGCGGAGAGCCGGCCGGACCCGGTGGGCACCGTCTCCAAGCCCTTCGCGGCCACCCTGCCGGACCTCACCCACGAGATCCAGGTGAAGATCGCCGACGTCTCGCGGACCGTCAAGATCTACGACCCGGCCGCGGACGGCACCGCGCCGACCACCGTCCCCGAACTCGCCCTGCTGCTGGAGCGCAAGCTGCGGGCCCTGCCCGACGCCCCGGGCAAGCGGGCCTTCGCGGGCACCCGGGTGAGCGTGTTCGGGCGGCAGCTCCAGGTCGTCGCCGGCTCCACCGACCCGGCCGACGTGGTGCGCTTCCTCGGTGAGGCCGCCAACAACCTCGGGCTGGAGGGCTCGGTCAACCCGCCGGTCCTCGCCCTCGCCGGCGGCCAGGACGGAGCGGCCCCCGGCATGACCGACCTGATCGGCAGCGAGGCCGGCAAGACCGGCATCCAGGCCCTGCGCGACGTGCCGGACGTCAACCTGCTGGTGCTGCCGGAACTGGCCGGCTACGCCAGCGTGGACGACGCCGTCACGGTCGTCTCGGCCGCCCAGGCACTCTGCGCGGAGCAGCGGATGTTCCTGATCGTCGACTCGCCGCAGGCGTGGACGACTCTGGACGCCGCCCGGGCGGGCCTGTCCGCCTTCGACTCGGTGCGCAGCGACCACGCCGCGCTGTACTTCCCGCACCTGGAGCTGGTCGACCCGCTCACCGGCCGGCTGCGCAGCTTCCCGCCGTCGGGCACCATCGCCGGCGTGATGGCGCGCACCGACGGCCAGCGGGGCGTGTGGAAGGCGCCCGCGGGCACCGAGGCCGGACTGCCCGGGGTGCGCGCGCTGACCGTCCCGCTGACGGACCGGGAGAACGGCCTGCTGAACCCGCTCGCGGTGAACTGCCTGCGGACGTTCCCGGTGGTGGGCCCGGTGGCCTGGGGCGCGCGGACCATGGCGGGCGCCGACGCGCTCAGCTCGCAGTGGAAGTACGTCCCGGTGCGGCGCCTGGCGCTGATGCTGGAGGAGAGCCTCTACCGCGGCACCAAATGGGTCGTGTTCGAGCCCAACGACGAGCGGCTGTGGGCGCAGATCCGGCTGAACGTGGGCGCGTTCCTGCACTCGCTGTTCCAGCAGGGCGCGTTCCAGGGCACGTCGGCGCGCTCGGCCTATTTCGTCAAGTGCGACAAGGACACCACCACGCAGGACGACATCAATCGCGGTGTGGTGAACGTCGTGGTCGGATTCGCGCCCCTCAAGCCCGCGGAATTCGTGATCGTCAAGATCGAGCAGCTCGCCGGACAGTTCGAGGTTTAGGATCTCCATGGTCGAGTTCACCGTCAATCCGCACCGGTTCGATCCGTACAAGAATTTCAAGTTCCTGGTCGTCTGGGACGGTCGGGTCGTCGCCGGAATCAGCAAGATCAGCCCGCTCAAGCGCACCACCGAGGTGGTGAAGCACCGCAGCGGGGGCGATCCGAGCGCGCCGCGCAAGTCGCCGGGGCGCACCGACTTCGAGGCGGTCACCCTGGAGCGCGGGGTCAC
Source organism: Kitasatospora sp. NPDC057738 (assembly GCF_042798815.1). Lineage (NCBI taxonomy): Bacteria > Bacillati > Actinomycetota > Actinomycetes > Kitasatosporales > Streptomycetaceae > Kitasatospora > Kitasatospora sp. NPDC057738. Next base: position 41,151 of record NZ_JBHVJT010000004.1, read on the forward strand.
TCACGACCCGGAGTTCGACCGCTGGGCCAACAAGGTCTGGATGGTCGGCGCGGGCCGCGAGGCGGAGGTCTCGTTGCGGGACTTCCGCAAGGACCTGGTGATCCAGGTGCTCAACGAGGCCGGGCAGGTGGCGGTCGCCCACAAGCTGTACCGCGCCTGGCCGAGTGAGTACCAGGTGCTCGGCGAACTGGACGCCAACGCCAACGCGGTGGCGATCCAGAGCCTCAAGCTGGAAGTGGAGGGCTGGGAGCGGGACGAGGAGACGCCCGAACCGGAAGAGCCCTCGTTCCAGCAGCCGGCCTGAGCGGCCGACCGATGGAACTCGCAGGCGAGGCCGCCCTGTTGGCCGCCTGGGAGGCCGGGCTGGCGGCCGGCCGCACCGGGCGGGCCCTGCTGCTGCACGCCGTCGCCCGTCCGGGCGCCGGGGCGGAGGAGCTGCTGGCCGTTCCGCTCGGCCATCGGGACGCCGAACTGTACGGCCTGCGCGCCGAGTTGTTCGGCGAACGGCTCAATGTGCGGGTCAGCTGCCCGAGTTGCGCGGAGGAGATGGAGTTCGCCTTCGACTCCGGGGAGGTGGTCGGTGCCGCGCGGCCGGCGGACGGCCCGCTGCGGGTGGAGCTGGACGGCTGGCAGGTCGGCTTCCGGCTGCCCACCCCCGGCGATCTGGCCGCCGCCGAACAGGCCCCCGCGGACCGGGCCAGGGCCGTGGTGCTGGAGCGGTGCGTGCTGATCGCCGAGCACGGCGGGGAGCCGGTCGCCGCCCGGCAGCTCCCCGAACCGGTCCAGCGGCGCGTGGCCGAGGCCGCCGCCGCAGCCGACCCCTGCGCCGACGTCCGGCTGCACCTCGGCTGCCCCGAGTGCGGCGAGCAGGCCCTCGCCGAGCTGGACATCGCCTCCTACCTCTGGGAGGAGCTGGACGACTGGGCCCGGGCGACCCTGCTCCATGTCCACCTCCTGGCCACCGCCTACGGCTGGAGCGAGGCGGAGATCCTGGCGCTCAGCCCACTGCGGCGCCGCTACTACCTGGAGCTGTGTGCAGATGCCTGACCACTTCGACCGCCTGGTGGCGAAGGGCGGCCCGGGCGGGGACCGGACCGGGGTACGGGTGCGCCCGCGCCTGCCGGGGCCGTTCGAACGGCTCGACGCGCTCGCTCCGGCGCCGCCGGTCGTGGACGAGGAGTCGTTCGGGCCGCGCCGCTCGGGCGGACGACCCGTTCCCGTGCCACTCCCCCGGCCGCCGGCGGCACCGCCCGCGGCGCCGGTCGAAAGGGCGCTGCGGGCGGTGGTCGGTGAGGACAGGCCGGCTGTCGCACCCGTCCTTCCGCTGCCGCGCACGCCGCTGCTGATCGCGCCGCCGGTCACCCCCGGTGCCGCACCGGCCGTCGAGCCGGCGGCCCGCCGTACGGACGCCCGCCCGGCAGCCGTACCGACGCCCGTCACCGCACGGCACCTGGCGGCCGCCCCCGAGCCGCCGACCGCGGCACCGCCCGCACCGGCCCGGCCGGCCGCCGCACCGGCGTCCGTACGGCGGGCCGCCGGGGCAGCTGCTCCGGGCCAGGCGCACGGGACCGGGGCCCGACGCCGGCAGCGGCCGGTCGAGCGGGTGGTACAGGTCCGGATCGGGCGGGTCGAGGTCACGGCCGCCCGGAGCACCCCGGCCGGACCGCCCAAGCCGGCGGCCGCCCGCCCGGGCCCGGCCCTCGACCTGGACAAGTACCTCGACCGGGAGACCTCATGAGCGGGCGGGTGCGGCACATGACCGAGGGGACGGGCCCGTGAGCAACCACCTCGCGATCGCCACCGTGAGCGAGGCGCTGCGGCAGCTCATCACCCGAGCGCTCTCGCCCGACATCCCGTTCGCGGTCGAGGTCGGCGCCCGCAAGCCGCCGACCGAACCGCCCACCGACCCGACCATCACCGTCTTCCTCTACCAGGTCACGGCCAACGCCTCGCTGCGCAACCGCGACGCGCCCACCCGCGCGACGGACGGCACGGTGCTGGCCCGGCCGGCCGCCGCCCTGGACCTGCACTACCTGATCAGCTGCTACGGCGAGGAGTCCCAGCTGGTCGGCCAGCGGCTGCTCGGCTGCGTGGTCCGGGCACTGACCGAACAGCCGGTGCTGTCCCGGCAGTTGATCGAGGAGGCAGCCGCCCAGCCGTTCCTGGTGGGGACGGACCTGGCCGCCTCGCCGCAGCGGGTGCGCTTCACGCCCACGACGATGGACGTCGAGGAGCTGTCCAAGCTGTGGAGCACGCTGCTCCAGACGCCGTACGCGCTGTCCGTGACCTACCAGGCCGCCGCCGTCCTCGTGGAGGGCAGGGTCGATCCGGTGGCCGGCAAGCCGGTGCTGCGCCGTACCGTGCGGGCCGTGCCGTCCCGCGGGCCGGTCGTGGAGCGAGTGCTGTCCCGGCCCGCCGGGTCCCCCGGTGCTCCCGGGGAAGGGCCGGTGACCAAGGACCGGGAACTGGTGCTGGAGGGCACCGGCCTGCGCGCCGACCTGGTCGTGGCCCGGCTGGGCGAGCGGCGGGTGCCGGTCGACCCGGGCGGCGTCCGGGACGACCGGCTGGTGGTCGCCGTCCCGGAGGACCTGCCGCCGGGCGTGTACCAGGTGCAGGTGCTGCACGGACTGGCGCTGGACGGCAGGCCCGCCGCCGACCACCTCGCGCTGGAGTCCAACGCGCAGACCTTCGCCCGGCAGCCGCGGATCGACGGGCCGATCGGCACGGCGGACCGCGCCGACGGACCCTCCGGGGTCTCGGCCCGGCTGGACGTCCGGCTGGACCTGCCGCTCCGGGACGACCAGCAGGTCCTGCTGCTGCTGGACGAGTTGCACCCGCCCGCCGGGCGGCGCGGGGCGAGCCACCAGTTCCGCGCGCCCGCACCGCCGCAACCGCGCACCGACCCGTACGAGGTCCGGGTGCCGGTCGTCGGCGTGCGCCCGACCGCGTACCTGGCCCGGGTCCAGGTGGACGGCGTGCCCAGCGAATTGACGGTGTCGAGCGACGGATCGTTCAACGGTCCCGTCGTGGACCTGACGCACTGACCGCAGGACGGGGGACCCGGATGAGCACGCGTCGAAGGCAGGGCCGCGACGGCCCGGCGGACGAGCCGCACCGGCAGGCGCTGTCGGCCGCGGTCGCCGCCGTGCTCGACCGCGTCGACGCGCACGCGGCCGGCCGCGACGCGGGTGACCCCGCGTCGTCCGACCAGCCCACCGGCCGCCGGGGCGGACGGCGCCAGCCCACCACCGCCCTGGACGCGCTCAGCGCCTCCTTCGGGCTCACCCCCTTCGAGCGCGACGTCCTCGTGCTGGCCGCCGCTCCCGTGATCGACCCCACCGCCGCCGCCCGGTGCGCCGCGGCCGGCGGCGACCCCGGGCGCGCCCACCCGACCTTCTCGCTCGCCCTCGCCGCCCTGGACCAGCCGCACTGGAGCGCCCTCACCCCGGTCGGCCCGCTGCGCCGCTTCCGGCTGGTCGAGCTGGACGACGAGACCGCGCTCACCACCTCCCGGCTGCGGATCGACGAGCGGGTGCTGCACTTCCTGGTCGGCGTGCCGTACCTGGATGTGCGGCTGCACGGCCTGCTCACCCGGGTCGGGCCGCCCGGCGAGCTGCCCGAGCCCCACGAGCGGTGCGCGGCCGAGCTGGCCCTGGGGTGGACCGCGGCCGGGCTGACCGGCCCGCCGCACACCGAACTGACCGGCGCCGACCGCCGCACCCGCTGGGAGATCGCGGCGGCGGCGGCCCACCGCGCCGGGCTCGGCCTCTACGCCGCGCACCGCGAGGACCTGCCCACCGAGCCCGCCGAGCGCGAGCAGCTCGCCCGGCTGTGGCAGCGGGAGGCGATCCTGATCCCGGCCGCGCTCCTGGTGGAGGGCGGCGAGCCGGGCCGGCAGCACCCGCGGTCCCCGAACGGCACGGAGGCCTTCCTCGCGAGCCTGGCGGTGCCGCTGGTCGTCTCCGGCGACGAGCTCCCGGCGGAGGGGGCCCCGGACCGGGCCAGGCTGGCCGTACCCGCGCTCGGCCCCGAGGAGCAGCTGGCGATCTGGGCCGCGGAACTGGACGGTGCGCCGGGGGTCACCGAGGGCGGAATCCGCGCGCTGGCCGCGCAGTTCTCGCTGCCCGGCCATGTGATCCGCGCGGCCGCGGCGACGGCGCGGCGGGCGGCCGAGGACGGCCGGGACATCGGCCCGCTGGCCTGGCACGCCGGTCTGACGGAGGCCCGGATGTCCCTGGAGGAGCTGGGCCGGCGGGTCGAGCCGCGGGCCGGCTGGGAGGACCTGGTGCTGGAGGAGCGCCAGCGCTCGATCCTGCGCGAGATCGTCGCCCACGTCCGCCGACGCGGCACGGTCTACCAGGAGTGGGGCTTCGAGTCGGTGCTGCGCCGCGGCCTCGGCGTCACCGCGCTGTTCGCCGGCGGGTCGGGCACCGGGAAGACGCTGGCGGCCGAGGTCGTCGCCGGGCAGCTCGGCGTGGACCTGTTCGTCATCGACCTCTCGCAGGTCGTCAGCAAGTACATCGGCGAGACCGAGAAGAACCTCCGACGGGTCTTCGACGCGGCCGAACGCGGCGGCGCACTGCTGCTGTTCGACGAGGCCGACGCGCTGTTCGGCAAGCGCAGCGAGATCAAGGACAGCCACGACCGCTACGCCAACCTGGAGGTCAGCTACCTGCTGATGCGGATGGAGGCCTACCGGGGCCTGGCCGTGCTCACCACCAACATGAAGAAGGCGCTGGACCCGGCGTTCATGCGGCGGATCAGGTTCGTGGTCGACTTCCCGTTCCCCGGGGTGCCGGAGCGCACCGAGATCTGGCGCCGGGTCATCCCCGAGGAGACCCCCAGCCAGGGCCTCGACCCGGAGCGGCTCGCCCAGCTCACCGTGGCCGGCGGCTCCATCCGCAACATCGCGTTGTCCGCCGCCTTCCTGGCCGCCGACGAGGACTGCCCGATGCAGATGCGGCACCTGCTGGCCGCCGCTCGCACCGAGTACCTGAAGCTGGAGCGCTCGCTGACGCCCTCGGAGGTCGGCGGATGGATCTGACCGAGGGGGCTGCGACGGGGAGGGACGGCGCCGGGCGGAACGGGGCCGAGCCCGGTGGCGCCGAACGGGCCGAGCCCGGGCACGGGGGCGCCGGGCGGATCGAGGTCGAGATCGGCGAGCTGGTCCTCGACGGCTTCGCGCACGTCGACCACGACCGGCTGACGGCGGCGTTCCGGAGCGAACTGACCCGCCTGGTCGAGGCGCGCGGCGTGCCGCTCGCGGTCGGCGGCGACCGCACGCTGGACCTGCTCTCCGGGCTGCCGCCGCTCCCGGCCGGCGCCTCACCGCAGCGGCTCGGCGAGGCGCTCGCCCGCGCCGTGCACGCCGGGCTGTCCGGCGGTGGCCGGCCGCCGGGACGGGGGCGGACATGACTCGACCCGCCCTCGCGACCAAGGACTCCGCACCGGACACCGAGCGGGGCGCGGCCCGGCGCAGGACCCGGGCGCCGAAGGCCCGTACGCCCGAGCCCAAGGAGATCGTCTCCGGCGCCGGCCAGCCGCTCGACCCGGGCGTGCGCCGGGAGCTGGAGGCGCGGCTCGGGCACGACCTCAGCCGGGTCCGGGTGCACACCGACCGGGACTCCGCCGCGCTGACCGAGCTGATCGGCGCGGACGCCGTCGCCGTCGGCCCGGACCTCTTCTTCGGCGAGGGCAAGTACCGGCCCGCCGCCGAGGACGGCCGGCGGCTGCTCACCCACGAGCTGCTGCACACCGTCCAGGTCCCGAACCCGCTCGGCGCGCTGCGGGCCGGCCGCGACCTGGGCGCGGTCAGCCTGCCGCAGGACGCGATCGAGCGGGAGGCGGAGCACGGCGCGCGCGACGACCGGCCGACGGCGGCGACGCCGGGTGCCACGCCGGGGTGGCTGCGCTACGCGACCGTCGACGCCGACCGGTTCCGCGCCGAGCGGCTCGACCCGGCCACCCTGGTCGACCGGCTGGCGGCCGGCATCCTGCGCTCACTGCGCGGCGACCCGACCGACTCCGCCGGCCGGGCCCGCTGGCAACTCGCGCGCTTCGCCCCCGAGTTGCAGGCCTCCGTGCTGGAGCGCCTGGAGATCCGGCTGCCCTCCTCGGACTACACCCGGGTACTGGAGCTGGTCGAGGCCGCCGAGCACCGCCCGGCCGACCCGGACGGCGCGCAGACGCCCGAACCGGTCACCGATGCCGCCGACCGGACCACCGACGACCGCGAGCGGACCGACCGGAAGGACCGCGGCGAGCAGGACCGGCAGCGGCAACTCGACGAGGAGGCACGGCAGCCGGACGGCCCGAAGGGGCGGCGCGGGCGCCGCAAGGGTCACGGTGACGCGGAACGCCCGGAGGAGCGGGGCGAGCAGCAGGACGAACGGCGGGACGAACAGCAGGCGCCACCCCCGGAGGCCGAGGCCGCGCAGCCGCGGGCCGATCAGGCCCAGCCTCCTGGGCAGGCGCAGCCGTCGACCGCTGAGGCGGCCCCGGACGCGGGCCCGGAGCAGTCGCCCGCGCCGGCCGAGGAGGCCGCCGCCCAGCCCGTGGCCGCCGTCGCACCGGACTCTCCCGAAGCCGGGCAGCCGGACCCCGCCGCCCAGCCCTCGGCCGGTACGAAGCCGCAGGACCCCGCCGCCCGTCCGCTGCCGCAGCCCGCGCCGGTCAAGCCCGAGCGCCTGGACGCGGTCGCCCGGGCCGAGGACGGTCCACTGGCTCGGCACGGGCTGCTGGCGGGAGACCACGAGAAGGCCGAAACCCCGGACGAGGAACGGCCGTTGGGCATGGAACCCGACGCGGAGTCCGAGGTCCAGGACGGACCGGGCAAGGAGCAGGACCGGCAGCCGGCGTCAGCCGACGCCGGGCCGGAGATCTCGCCCGAGGACTTCCTGCCCTCATCCGACCTCGACATGTCGGCCGTCCCGACAGCCGATCGGATCAGCCTGTCACCGGACGGCACTCCGGCCGGGAACGCCGAGGCCCCGGAGTTCCCGGAACCGCCCGCGACCAAGGCCGACCAGGTGCAGGCCGAGCGGGACGCCCGGCCGGAGGAGGACGCGGAGCCTGCGGCGGCACCGCCGGAGCAGGCGCAGCCCGGGGCGGCACCGCCGGCCGCCCCCGAACCGGCCCCCGCCCCCGAGGCCGAGGACCGCAGCGCCCGCGACCTCCAGCCGGAACAGCCGGTCGAGCAGGAGATCGGCCCCGAAGCCACCGCGAACCCGGCCGCCCCGGCGCCGGCCGCCGCCGAGCCCGCCCCGGTGGAACCGCAGCGGCCCGACACCCCCGCCGAGGAGGCGCGCGAGGCCGGACCGGCCCCCGAACCGGCCGGCTCGCCCGAGCCGGGCGGCGCGGAGCGCACGGCCGCGCCCACCGCGGCAGGGCCGGTCGGCGGGGAGGGCCCGGGCGGTGACGGCGCCGGTCCGGACACCGGCGGGCCCGAAGCGGCACCCGGCGCGGACTCTCCCGGGACCGCCGCCGAGACCGCCCCCGGTCCGGCGGCCGAGCAGGCCGAGGCGCCCGCCGGACTCGCCGGCCGGCCCGCCCCGGACGCCTCCCTGGAGTCCGGCGGCGGCGCCTGCGCGGGCCCGCAGCAGCCCACCACCGAGGCGGAACCGGACGGTGCCGGAGCCGGTGGCTGCGCAGCGGGGGGCGGCGCGGCGGGCGCCCCGGCCCAGCAGGAGCAGAAGCCCGTCCCGCCCGACGTCTCCGGCCAGGACCCGCAGAGCGCGCTCGCCACCGCCGCGAGCCTGCCGCCCGATCGGATGGCCACCACCCTGGACGGCGTGGACGGTTCGGTGGACCGTACGGTCGGCGAGCAGCGGGCCCGGCTGCAGGCCGCCCCGCCGACCGTCCGGCGCCCGTCCGGAGCCCCGCAGACCCGGTCCGGCACGCCCGAGGCCGCGCCGCCCGCCGAGGCGGTGACGGAGCGGCTGGAGCGGGTCGGCCCGCCGGGCGCGGACGGCGAGCAGCAGCGGGCCGAGGAGAAGAAGGTCGAGGGCCGCAACCCCGGCGACCGGGTCGCCCCGCCGCACGTCGCCGACGACCCGGGCAACCAGGTCTCGCCGCAGGAGGTCCAGCAGGCCCAGGTCGCGGTCGACGGCGTGCCCTCGTCCGACCCGGCGCTGAACACCACCGTCGGCCCGGCGCCCAAGGTCGAGCTGACCGGGGAGAGCGACCCGGCGCGCACCGACCGGCAGGCCACGAAGCTCAAGGAGAGCTCGACCAGGATCCTCGGCGTCGGCCGGGAGGACGCCGCCAAGCCGATGGGCGAGGACCGGATCTACCCGGACGTGCCGAAGGAGACCCTCACCGCCTCCGTCCCCGGGGGCGGCCGCGGGCGCGGGGGCGCCGGTGCGCGCGGCGCGACCGACACCAAGCCGGGCATCGGCATCGTCACCCAGCAGGAACGCGGCCCGCAGATCCAGGCCGCGGTCGGCCAGGGGCAGGGTCGACTGGGCTCCGCCCAGGCCGAGCGGAAGCAGGGCGAGGCCGAGGCGCGGCGGCAGAACCAGGCCGAGACCGACCAGGCGGTGGCCGACAACGCCGAGGCCCAGGCCGGCGAGCGGGGCGAGGCCGCGGAGAGGGTCCGGGCCGAGCGCGAGCAGTGGCGCACCGAGCAGGACCGGAAGGTCTCCACCGCGGACCAGGACTCCGCCGCGGAGCACCAGGACAGGACCGAACAGATCGGCGGGAAGCGCACCGAGGCCGACAAGGACGTCCAGGACCGTCAGCAGCAGGACAACCAGAAGATCCAGGACAAGCGGAAGGAGGCCGAGGAGAAGGCCCAGAAGGAGAAGGACCGCAAGAAGGAGGAGTCCGAGGGCTGGTGGGGCTGGGTCAAGTCCAAGGTCAAGGCGGCCTTCGACGCGCTGGTCGAGGCGGTCACCAAGGTCTTCGACTTCTTCCGCGGCCTGATCAACGACATCATCGACGGCTTCCGGAAGTTCGCGAACTGGGCGATCGACCAGGCGCGGAAGTTCGCCGTCGACCTGATCGACAAGCTCGCGGACGCGCTGATCAGGATCTGCGACGTGCTGCTGGCGGCCTTCCCCGAACTGCGGGACAGGTTCCGCAAGAAGATCGAGGAGTGGCGCGACAAGGCCGTCGCCAAGGTCAACGAGTGGGCGGACAAGCTCAAGAACGCCGTCAACAAGCTGCTCGACCTGCTGGCGGCCGGGCTGAACGCGCTGATCAACGCGTTGGAGGCGGGACTCAAGGCCGCGATCGAGGCGGTCCGCAAGACCGTCATGGACGCCATCGACTTCGTGCAGAAGGCGATCGCGGTCTTCGGCGAGTTCGCGGTCCTGATCGGCGACATCGCCTCCGACCCGGGCGGCTGGCTGAAGAAACTCGGCAGCGCCGCGATCGACGGCATCCAGCACTACCTGTGGGGTGCGATCAAGAGCGCGGTCAAGCAGTGGTTCAACGAGAAGGTCGAGTCGGTGGTCGGCCTGACCTCCACCATCGTCAACGTGCTGGTCAAGGGCTGCATCTCGATGGCCCAGATCGGGCGGATGGCCTGGCAGGCGATCGTCGCCTCGCTGCCCGGGATGATCGTCTCGATCGTGATCGAGAAGCTGGTGTCGCTGATCGTGCCGGCGGCGGGCGCGATCATGGCGATCATCCAGGGGCTGGTGGCGGCGTGGAACACCATCAGCAAGATCGTCGCCGCGATCGGGAAGTTCGTCACCTTCCTCAAGGCGGTCAAGTCCGGTTCGGCCGCGTGCCTGTTCGCCGACGCGGTCGCGGCGGGCGTGGTCGCGCTGCTGGACTTCATCTCCAACTTCCTGCTCAGCAAGCTCAAGGGGGCCGGCAAGGCGGTCGGGACCAAGCTCAAGGGGATCGCGCAGAAGATCCTCAAGGGCCTGGCGAGGGCCGGCCGGGGCGGCCGCAAGACGGCCGGCCGGGCCGTCAACAAGGCCCGGGCGGGCCTGCGCCGGGCCACCCGGTCCCTGCGCGAGCGGCCCTCCCCCGGCCGCACCCGCCCCGCGCGAACGGGCCCCGCCCGGCAGACCGTCCGCCACGCGGAGCACCACCCGTCGACCACCTCCGGACGCCCCCGCCGCGAGGTCGCCCGCCCGAGGCCCGCCTCCCGCCGCCACCCCGTCTCCCCCGTCGGCCGTGCCCTCAACGCCTCCCGCCAGACCGTCAAGGCCGCCCTCAACCGGGTGCGGACGGCCGCCCGCACCCTCGGCCGCAAGCTCCTCAACAGCAAGTTGGGCCGCGCCCTCACCAACGGCGCGCACAGGCTCCGCGACGCCTACCGCAAGCAGCGCGACCGCCTGGGTGCCTGGCAGCGGAAGCGCCAGCAGCAACGCGCCCAGCGCCGCGCCCACGAGAACTCGCCGCAGGCGAAGCAGAACCGCCTCGACCTGATCGCCGCCCGCATCCGGCCACGGATCCAGCGCCTGCTCCACCGAGGCGTCCGGGGCCCGGTGCTGCGGGCGCTGCTCGCCGCGATGCGCACGTGGTACCGGCTGTCGAGCCTGGGCATCGAGGGCGACAGGAACTTCGCCGTCACGGCCACCCTCAATCCGCAGGTGAAGCTCACCGACGCGCTCACCCTGGACGAACGGGACCTGCTGGCGATGCTCGACGAGCTGTCCGCCGAGATCCTGGACCACTCCCGGACCGTCAGCGGTGCGAATCGGATCCACCGGAAGGACGACGATTCCGCGGCGGACCAACGGCGGTTCGGAGTCCCGCAGGGAGTCGGCTTCGCCTCCATGGCCCGGTTCATGAACCATCAGGGCCCGAGCATGGCGGGCTTCGAGTACACGAACGAGAGCGCACACGACGTGTTCGAGTTCGAGGACGGGCCCGACCGGACCCCGGCCGCCGTCACGCACACCGTGCTGCGCGAGACCAACAAGATGCGGAACGCCCAGCAGAAGCGGATCGCGGCCGGTGCCGACAAGGAGGAGCAGGAGAGCCTCCGGGCGGTCGAGAGCGCCCAGCGCCTCCAGCGGGCCGTGATCAAGCGGCAGCACGAGAACGGCCAGGCCGAGGAGCATCTGCGCTACCGGGGCCGCAAGAACCGTGCCGGCACGTTCAAGGAGGGCATCGCCGAACGGATCCTCAACGACCCCGACCACAACCGCGAGGTGGTCGAGGGGGTCCGGACGATGGCCGCCGGCGGCCGGGTCGACGGCCAGGTGGGGCGCGACGCCGCCTTCCTCGGCAGCCTGATCATGGGCAAGGAGGTCCACCGGAACGAGCGGTCGATCATCCACTCGGGGATGCTGCTGCAGATGGCCGCCGAGGGCAGCCGGGTCTCCGGGGTCGCCCCGACCGCCGACCCGAAGACCAGCCTCCCCGGCCTGCGGGTCCACCGAGGCGAGGCGATGCCCGTCGCCGAGGCACTGAAGTACCTCCCGATGGAGGGGGGAGGTGCCATGGAGCAGGCCAGGACGCTCGACCGGCAGCGCGCGAAGGAGCGTGAATCGGGTGCGGACACGAGCGAGAAGGCCTTCAACGGAAAGAACGTCCAGGGGCTGGCCAACCGTGAAATCCTGGTGATCCAGATGTGGATCAAGTCCCTTGACATCAAGACCGAGAAAGGAAGCGAGATCACCACTCTCGAACAACTCAAGGGCCGGATCCGCGAAAAGCTTTTCCACCTGTACGGACTGAAGTAGCTCCCCGAGGTGATCGACCGATGACTGAGATTTTCGACCGAAGCCGACGGCTGGTCCTGCGGGACGACGCCGACGAATCCGCCGTGGAGGAACTGGCCGCGCTGATCGGCTGGCCGCGGCGCATCGACATTCCCGCGGACCCCGAGGAATGGACGCCCCGCCAGATCTCCTGGTACGTCGGCCCGGCCATCGCCCTCACCTACTGCGAGGATCTCCTCTCCGGTTTCTTCTATGTGATGATCACCGGTTCGGACGAGAAGGTCATCCGGAGCACGGTGGAACTCGCGGAGTCCACGCTGAACACCTGGCGGCTCCCCGAACTCGTCCGGAGTGCCGACCCCGAGGCGGATCCGGACACCTACGCGGCGGAGGTCCTGCGCCTGGGGCTGGGAGCACCGGTGGAATTCGACGAGGAATTCTTCCGGAGCGTCCGCCGCGCTCTGCGGAGCGACCGGCCGGAGGTCCGGAAGAACGCCGTGTGGGCGATCACGTACGAGCCGTGGCCCGCCTACGCGCCGTTGTTGGAGGAACTGCTGGACGAGGAGCAGGACGAGGAGGTGGCCGACATCGCCCGGTCCGTGCTTGAGGAGATGGCAGCGACGTGACGTACATGGACGCCCCCAAGCCCATCAGGGCCGGGCTGGTCATCGTCGATCCGCAGCGGGGGACGCCGCAGCGGATCGTCGTGCTGCAGTTCAACCCCGACAGCCTGGAGCGGTCGCTCGCCCCGCAGGTGGCAGGAGCCGACGGGAGCGGGGACCGGACGGAGGCGTTGCGGCTGAAGGGCCCAGCCGTGGAGACGTGGAAGTTCACGGCGGAGCTGGACGCCACCGATCAGTTGGAGGTGCCGGCGCCGAACGGGATCCATCCGCAGTTGGCCACCTTGGAGTTGCTGGTGCAGCCGGCCAGTGCGCAGCTGCGGAGCAATCAGGCGCTGGCCGCGCTCGGGACGCTGGAGATCACCCCGATCGAGGCCCCGCTGACCCTCTTCACCTGGGGTGGGAAGCGGATCCTGCCGGTGCGGCTGACCGAACTGACCATCACCGAGGAGGCGTTCGACATCGAGCTGAGTCCGATCAGGGCCGCCGTCGCGATCGGCCTGCGCGTCCTGACCGTCAGTGATCTGCCGACCGGGCACCGCGGGGCGGAGCTGTACCTCGCACACCTGGCGCAGAAGGAGCGGCTTCTCGGCACGGCGGCCGGTGGCCGGCTGAGCGCGCTCGGCCTCGGAGGGGGGTTCTGATGACGGTCAACGACCCGCTGAACGCGCTGCCCGCGCCCTCGCCGTACCCGCTGACCAGCCGGTACCACGGCGTCCCGGTCGGCTTGCACACCGAGCCGGACGGGCGGCAAGTCCCTTTCCTCAAGCGGCGGTTGTTGCCCAGTACGGACGGCCTGACCCCGCTCGCCGAGCACACCGTCAGCGCCGGCGACCGCCCCGACCTGCTGGCCTACCGCTACCTCGGCAGCGCCGACCAGTGGTGGCGGATCGCCGACGCCAATCCGGTCCTCGATCCGCGGGAGCTGACCGCTACCCCGGGCCGGCGGATCACCATCGCGCTACCCGGCGCGGTGCCCGGGCCGGGGGTGGGAAATGGCTGACGCCTCGGCCGTCACGGGGGGCGGGCCGATCGGGTCGATCCACCTGAGCCTGCTGATGGGCCCGCAGCTCCCGGTACCGGTGCCGCAGCCGGTGACCGACGCGCTGCTGTCGGCGCAGGTCACGGTGGCCTCCGGGCAGCGCAGCGGGTTCCAGCTGGCCTTCGACCTGTCGAAGCACGGTCTGATCAACACCGCGCTGCTGCCGGGCGGCTTCTTCGACCCGAAGATCAGGGTCGTGCTGGTGGTGACCGTCACGGGCACCCCGACCGTGCTGATGGACGGGGTGATCATCCGCCAGGAGGTCGGCATCAGCAACCAGCCCGGCCAGTCCACGCTCACCGTCACCGGCGAGGACCTGACGGTGCTGATGGACCTGGAGGAGCAGGCCGGCGTGCCGTTCCCCGCGATGTCCCCGGCGGCCCGGGTGGCCGCGATCATCGCCAAGTACGGGCAGTACGGCATCGTGCCGCTGGTCATCCCCGAGCTGGTGCCGCAGACGCCGATGCCGACCCGGCGGATCGACTTCCAGAAGGGCACCGACCTCGGGTACGTCAACGAGCTGGCGAAGGCCAACGGTTACGTGTTCTACCTCGACCCCGGCCCGGCCCCCGGGATGAGCCGCGGCTACTGGGGACCGGAGATCCGGCTCGGTGTGCCGCAGCACGCGCTGAACGTGAACATGGACGCGCTGTCGAACGTCGACCAGCTCACCTTCGCCTTCGACGGGACCGCCCGCGAGGAGCCGGAGGCCCGCGTCCAGTTCCCGGCGACCAAGGTGTCCGCCGTCCTGCCGGTGCCGGAGGTCAGCATCCTGCGTCCGCCGCTCGCGCTCAGGCCCGCGCCGGCGCTGAAGAAGAAGGTCATCGCCGACACCGCCAAGAAGGACAGCTCCCAGGCCGTCGCCGAGACCATCGCCAAGGCGATGCAGTCGGCGGACGCCGTCTCGGGCTCCGGCCAGCTCGACGTCGTCCGGTACGGCCACGTGCTGCGGCCGCGCGAGCTGGTCGGCGTCCGCGGCGCCGGACTCACCTACGACGGCCTGTACTTCGTCAAGAGCGTCACCCACAACCTCAAGCGCGGCTCGTACACCCAGAACTTCACACTGACCCGCGAGGGCCTGATCGCCCTCCAGCCGACCGTCATCCCCTGACGCTGCAGCAGGAGTTGCCCACATGGCCGAACCGACCCGCTACCTCGGCAAGTTCCGGGGGACGGTGGTGAACAACGTCGACCCGCTCGGGATCGGCCGCATCCAGGCCCAGGTGCCCGACGTGCTGGGCGAGGTCGCGTCGACCTGGGCGATGCCCTGCTTCCCGGTGGCCGGCCCGGGAATGGGGCACTACGCCGTCCCGCCGGTGGGGGCGGGCGTGTGGATGGAGTTCGAGCAGGGCGACCAGAGCTATCCGATCTGGACGGGCTGCTGGTACGGCTCCGCCTCCGAGGTGCCGGCGGAGGCGACGACCGGCCCGCCGGGCGTGCCGAACCAGGTGCTGGAGACCACCGGGCGGCGGGTGATCGTGCTGTCCGACGACCCGACCACGGGGATCACCCTCCGCACACCGAGCGGGGCCTCGATCGTGATCAACGACTCGGGCATCCGGATCAGCAACGGCCAGGGCGCCTCGATCTCGCTCGTCGGCGCCACCGTTTCCATCAACCAGGACGCCCTGAGCGTGACCTGACGGGGGAGAGACTCGTGCCCGGAAATCTGCTGCACGTCAATGCGACGGTGACCTGCCCGCACGGCGCCCAGGCGACGGCCCTGCCCGCCCAGGCCCGGGTGCTGGTCGCCGGCCAGGCCGTCACCAGCACGGCCGACCTGTACACCGTGACCGGCTGCCCGTTCACCGTGGCCGGAAAGCCCCAGCCCTGCGTCACGATCCGCTGGGTGGTGCCGTCCGCCCGGATCCGGGTGAACGGCTCCCCCGCGCTGCCGCAGTCCGCCGTCGGGCTGTGCCAGAGCGCCGAGCAGGTCCCGCAGGGGCCGCCGGTCGTGACCGTCGTCCAGCAGCGGGCGGTGGGGGTATGAGCACCCCGACGAGCACCGCACAGCTCGACGGGCCCGGCGCCCGGCCGACGGCTCCGCTGCCCGGCCCGGCCCGGACGGACATCGCGTTCCCGTTCCGGATCGACAGCCGCGGACGCACCGCCGAGGCGGCGTACGACGACCACGTGCGCGACCTGATCGAGCAGTTGCTGTTCACCAGCCCGGGCGAGCGGGTCATGCACCCGGACTTCGGCTGCGGACTGCTCGACCTGGTCTTCGCGCCGAACAGCCCGGAGCTGGCGGCCACCCTGCAACTGTCCGTCCAGGCGGCGCTGCAGCGGTGGCTCGGCGACGTCATCGAGGTCGCCGCGCTCGACGTGGAGAGCGAGGACAACGTGGTGCGGGTCGAGCTGGCGTACGTCGTGCGCCGGACCGGTACCCAGCGGCAGGACGTCTTCGAGGGCGGGGTGGCGGCATGACCGGGCGATCCGAACGTCCGACGGCACGGTGCGGGACGGAACTGCGGCGCGCCGACGTGCGCGCGGCGCACCTGCTGGGCGTGGACGGCGCCGAGCTGGAGGACGACCGGCGCACGCTGAGCGTGACCTTCCTCGGCCGGGCGCCGCAGGAACTGGGCCCGGAGAACATCCGCGTCGACGGCGGCCGGCGGATCACCGGCCTGCGCGCCGTCGCGGTCGACATCGAGCGCGCGGACGACCCGGAGCTGGACGACCGGATGCACGTCACCCTCGACCGCACCGGCGACACCTCCCGCTACCGACTGACCGTGGTCGAGGCGGACGCCCACGGCCGGCCGGGCCCCCGCCCGTACCCGGGCTTCGACCCGAGGTACGCGAGCACCGGGTTCTCCTTCGACGCCGAGTGCCCCTCCCCCTACGACTGCCGCACCGAGGAGGACTGCCCGCCCGCCGTCCGACCGGCCCCGGTCATCGACCGCACCGCCCGGGACTACGAGAGCCTGCGGCGGCTCGTGCTGGACCGGATGAGCCTGACCGCCCCCGGCTGGACCGAGCGGCACCTGCCCGACCTCGGCGTCACCCTGGTCGAGCTGCTCGCCTACACCGCCGACCAACTCTCCTACCAGCAGGACGCGGTGGCCACCGAGGCGTACCTCGACACGGCCCGGCGCCGGGTGTCGGTACGCCGGCACGTCCGGCTGATCGACTACGCCGTGCACGACGGCTGCAACGCCCGGGCGTTCGTCACCCTGGCGACGGACCGCCCGCTCACCCTCCACCCCGGCACCTTCCGCTTCGCCGCCGTCGACGTCAGCCGGCTCGGCCCGCAGGAACGCCCGGAACTGTCCACGGTGATCCCCGACGAGCAGTTGGACGCGCTCACCCGGACCGCGGCGGTCGAGGTGTTCGAGCCGCTCGGCGGAACGGACCTGGTGCTGCACCCCGCGCACAACACCATCCGGTTCTGGACCTGGGGCGACCAGGACTGCGTCCTGCCGACGGGCGCGACCTCCGCCACCCTGCGCGACGACTGGCACGAGGCCGACCGGCCGGAGGACCGCACCCGGCACCTGGCGCTGCGCCCCGGCGACCTCCTGATCGTCGAGGAGGTGCTCGGCCCGCGCACCGGCGCCGCCGCCGACGCCGACCCCGCGCACCGCCAGGCCGTCCGGCTCACCTCGGTCACCCACCTGGTCGACGAGCTGTACGAGCAGCCCGTGGTCGAGGTCGAGTGGGCGCCGGAGGACGCGCTCACCTTCCCGGTCTGCCTGTCCGCGCGCGGCGGGAGCGACTGCGGCCCGATCCCCGACGTGAGCGTCGCCCGCGGCAACGTCGTGCTGGTCGACCACGGCCGCTCGCTCACCTTCTGCGGCGGAGCCCCGGAGACCTTCACCGTGCCGCCGGAGCCGGTCCGGGTGGCGTCCTGCGGTCCGGGCGGGTCCGGCTGCGCGGACCGCGTCCCGGGCAGCCCCGCGGCGGAGGCGATCCACGAACTGCTCGACCGGACCAGGACCGGCCGCCAGCTCGGCCCGCGACAGGTCCGCGAGCTGTACGCGCTGCTCGGCGAGGCGGCGGTGCGGCGGGCCGGGCTGAGCATCCAGCTCGCGCCGGGCGCGAGCGCGGAGGGCGAGGACGGCCAGGGCACCGCGGTCGAGCCGCCCACCGCCGACGCCCAGGCGGCGACGCTGGAGACGCTGCTCGACCAGACCCGCTACCCCGTCCTGCCGCAGCCCTTCCGCCCGGTGCTGCGCTACGCGCCGGTCACCCAGGCGGCCGCCTACCCGGACCGGGCACACGTCTGCGCCCGGCAGGCCGTCCTGCTCGCCGGCATCCCCGAACGGGTCCGGCAGCGGCTGGAGGAGATGTGGCACCGGGCGGACTGCGGCCACCCCCTCTCCCGTGCCGAACTCGCCGAACTGACCGTGCTGTTCGGGGCCCAGTCGGTGCACGAGCTGCGCCTCGCGGAGCGGCCCGCCGCCGGACTGCGCGAACTGCTGGCCCGCCGCACCCGCCTGCTCGCCGCCAAGCTGCGCCGCCTCGACGTGCTCACCGCCCGGGCCCGCGCCGGCGGGGTGCTCCGGCGGCCCGGCGTCTGGGAGGTGGCCCAGAGCTGGGGCGGCCGCTACGCCTCCGGGCTCGACCCCGACTCCCCCGCGTCGGCCGGCCCGGCGTCCGGGATCGCCGTCCAGGACCCCCGTGCCGCACTGCCGGCCGTCCGGGCCACCGCCGGGGGCCAGGAGTGGACGCCCCGCCGGGACCTGCTCCCGGACGGCCCGCGCGACCGGCACTTCGTCGGCGAGCCGGAGGACGACGGCCGCCTCGCGCTGCGCTTCGGCGACGGGCGGCACGGTCAGCCGCCCCGGCCCGGCGCGGAGCTGCGGGTCGCCTACCGGATCGGCAACGGCACAGCCGGCAACGTCGGCGCGGAGGCCGTCAACCACCTGGTGGTCTGCCGGGACCAGCCGCCCCACGCGAAGGGACGCAGCACCGTCACACCGCCGCAGGACGCGCTGCTCCGGGTCCGCAACCCGATGCCCGCGAGCGGCGGCACCGATCCCGAACCCCTCGACCAGGTACGGCAGTCGGCCCCGCTCGCGCTGAGCCGCACCCGGCTGCGCGCCGTCACCGCCGCCGACTACGCGGAGCTGGCCGCAGCCCTGCCGGGCGTCCGGCGGGCCGCCGCCGAACTCCGCTGGACCGGCAGCGTCCAGGAGGTCCACGTCGCCGTCGAGCCGTACGGGCAGGCCACCGCCGACACCGTCCTGCTGGCGGCGGTCGGCGACGGCCTGGAGGCGTACCGCCGGATCGGCCACGACCTGGTCGTCCGCCCCGCCCTGGTGGTACCGCTCGACCTCGAACTGCAGGTCTGCGCCGCCCCCGGTCACCAACGCGGCCACGTGCTGGCCGAGTTGCGCCGGGTGCTGGGCAGCCGCGCCCTGCCGGACGGACGGCTCGGCTTCTTCCACCCGGACGCGCTGGGCTTCGGCGAGCCGGTCCGGGTCTCCCGGCTGGTCGCCGTCGCCGCCGCCGTGCCGGGCGTGGTCAGCGCCCGGGTCACCCGGCTGCGGCGGCAGTTCGGGCGGGACGACGGCGAGCTGGCCGACGGGCTGCTGCGGCTCGGCGCGCTGGAGATCGCCGGCTGCGACAACGACCCCGACCGGCCGGAGAACGGCCGGCTCTCGATCGTGATCGGAGGCGGCCGATGAACGGCCAGTGCACCTGCGGCTGCTCGGGCACCGCCACCGCGACCCCGGCCCCGCTGTTCAACCCGCCCGGGCTGGACGCCATCGGCTACCGGGTCGGCCGCTACGGGGAGTTCCTCGACAGCCTGCTCGCTCGGCTGTCCGGCCCCGCCTACCCGGCGCTGCGCGACCTGACCGTCCGCACCCCGGACGACCCGGCGATCGCGCTGCTGGACTCCTGGGCCGTGCTCGCCGACGTGCTCACCTTCTACTCGGAGCGGATCGCCAACGAGGGCTACCTGCGCACCGCCGTCGAGGAGGAGTCGCTCACCCTCCTCGGCCGCCTCGTCGGGCACCGGCCCCGGCCCGGCGTGGCCGCCGACACCTACCTCGCCTACACCCTCGACCACGACCCGCGGGCCGCCGAGGACCCGACCGTCGTCGTCCCGCGCGGCGCCCGCAGCCAGAGCGTCCCCGGCCCCGGCGAGGACCCGCAGTCCTTCGAGACCGCCGAGGACCTCGCCGCCCGCTCGGCCTGGAACGAGTTGGCCGTGCTGCGCCGCCGCCCGTACCAGCTGACACCCGGACAGCTGAACCCCGGCGGGCGGGCCGAGCTGTTCGCCGCCGGGACCGCCAACAACATCAAGCCCGGCGACCGGCTGCTGTTCGTCTTCAGCGCCGACAAGGCCGCCGACCCGGTCCACCGGGTGATGCGGCTGGTGCCCGAGGTGCGGCTCGACCGCGAGAACGACGTCACGGTGATCGGGCTGCCCCGGGACCTGCGCACCCTCAAGGACCTGCGCGCCGAACTGGCGGACCGGATCACCGTCTCCGAGGGCGCCCCGAATCCCAGGCCCGGGCACAGCCGGATCATCCGGGACTTCGACGACCAGGTACTGGCCCCGCTGCGCGCCGACCTCGACCGACCGTCCGGCCCGCTGAGCACCCCGGCCGACTTCGCCGAACGGCTCACCCCGGTGATGGCCCGGGCGGCCGAGGCCGCCGAACTGGCGCACTCCCAGCAGCCGGTGGCCGACTGGTTCGGACGCCTCGGCGAGGAGCTGTCCGGCCTGCGCGACCGCGCCCACCAGCTGGAGCCGCCGCAGGCCCCCGACAAGCCCGGGCCGAACCCTCCCGGCACCGGAGCCGCCGACCCGGCCGTCCGCGGGCTCGGCTCGGTGCTGGCGGCGCTGCGCACCGCCCCCACCCGGCCCCCGCTGAGCGCCCGGGACCTCACCCGCGACCCGCAGCGCCTGTTCGCGCCCGGCTCGGACCTCGGCGTGCAGCTGCTGTCCGCACTCGACCCCCGGCTGCGCGACGGCCTCTACCCCGCCTGGCGGCGGGTCGACCTGACGGTGCCGCTCGCCGTGCACGAGATCCAGGCGATGCGGGTGGTCGCCACCCCGTTCGGCGCCACCGCGCCGCTCAAGCCCGTCTACGGCAACGACGGCCGGATCGACCGCTACGTGGACTGGCCGCTCGCCGGCAGCACGCTGATCGGAGTCCGGATCGGCTTCGACACCGCCGGCACCGTCCCGAGGACCGCCGACTTCACGTACGTCGAGGCCGGCAGCCTGACGCACGACGGCTTCTCGCTGCCGTGGGACCACACCTTCACCCTCGGCCCCGGACAGGTCAAGGTGGTCACCACCGAGCCGCCGGCACCGACGCCGAACCCGCACGCCGCCGCCGTGCGCGCCGCGGTGCCCGCTCCCGACCAGGAGGCCGGGGTCAGCGCCAGGTTCCTGGCCAAACTGCCCGAACGCACCGTCTTCGTGTCCCGCCCGCAGGCCGACGGCCGCATCCACGTGACGGTGGACGGCGGGCCCGGCCCCGCGCTCGACCACCAGCTCGAACCGGGCCAGGAGAAGACCGGCGAGTCCGGCGAGCTGAACGTCCGGGTCCACCGCTACACCGCCACCGACGAGTCGCCGCCCGCGGTCGAGGTGGTGTTCACCACCAAGCTGCAGCCGGTCTCCGGCACGGTCCTCACCCTCGACGCCGTCTACGACCAGATCGCGCCCGGCAGTTGGGTGGTCATCCAGCGCCCGCGCAAGGGGATCGACGGCGGCATCCCGGGCAGCCGCGACCTCGCCGAGGTCATCACCCGGGTGACCGACGTGCGCGTGATCTCCCGCGCCGACTTCGGCATCACCGGAAAGGTGACCGAACTGTCGCTGCAGCAGCCGTGGTTGGACGAGAAGGACACCCAGCTCTCGGACATCCGGGACACCACCGTCTACGCCCGCGGCGAGTCGCTGCGGCTCGCCGACGAGCCCGTCACCGAGGAGGTCCACGGCGACCGGATCGAACTCGCCCGGCTCTACGACGGGCTGACCCCCGGCCGATGGATCGCGGTCAGCGGCGAGCGGACCGACATCCCGAACACCACCGGGGTCCGGGGCACCGAACTCGCCATGATCGCCGGTGTCGGGCAGAGCGTCGACCCGTACCTGCCCGGGGACACCGTCCGCACCGCGATCACGCTCAGTGCCCCGCTGGCCTACCGCTACCGGCGCGACACCGTCCAGGTCCTCGGCAACGTGGTCCGCGCCACCCAGGGGGCCACGCGCGACGAGGCCGTCGGCAGCGGCGACGCCGGGGTCCCCGGCCAGCGCTTCACGCTCTGGCAGTCGCCGCTCACCTGGCTGGCCGCCGACACCCCCGGGGGCGCGCGCAGCACCCTGGAGATCCGGGTCGACGGGGTGCGCTGGCACGAGGTCGACAGCCTCGCCGGGCGCGGCGCCGACGAACGGGTCTACGTCACCTCGACGGCGGCCGACGGCCGCACCACCGTCACCTTCGGCGACGGCGTGCACGGTTCGCGCCTGCCCACCGGCCGGGAGAACGTCCGCGCCCGCTACCGGATCGGCATCGGCGAGTCGGGCAACGTCGGCGCCGGACGGATCACCCAGCTCACCACCCGCCCGCTCGGCGTCTCCGCCGTCGTCAACCCGCTGCCCGCCACCGGCGGCGCCGGCCCGGACGGCCCGGGTCCGGCCAGGCGCAACATCCCGCTCGCCGTCACGGCACTCGACCGGCTGGTCTCGGTTCCCGACTACGAGGACTTCACCCGCTCCCGGGCCGGCATCGGGCGCGCCGGCGCCACCCGGCTCTCGGACGGCCGGCGGGAGCTCGTCCACGTCACGGTGGCCGGGGTGGACGACATCCCGCTCACCGCCGACTCCGACCTGATCCGCACCCTGCACTCCTCGCTCACCGCGTACGGGGACCCGAAGCTGCCGGTCGAGGTCGCGCTGCGCGAACTCGTCCTGCTGATCGTCGCCGTGAACGTGAAGGTCGACCCGGACCACTCCTGGGACCTGGTCGAGCCGGCGCTGCGCCGCGCCCTGCTCGACCGCCTCGGCTATGCCGGGCGCCAACTCGGCCAGAGCGCCCACCTGTCCGAGGTGCTCGCCGTCGCCCAGGCCGTCCCCGGCGTGGACCGGGTCGACGTCGACGCCTTCACCGGTGTGCCCGGCAGCCTCACCCCGGAGGGCCTGGAGCACTTGTCCGAGCAGCTCGCGCAGCCGCAGCCGACCGTCCCGGCCCGGCTCGCCCGCTTCGACGAGCAGCGCTACCGGGTGCGGGACCCCGACGGGGAGACCCTCACCGACATCGCCGCCCGCAACGGCATCTCCGTCGCGGAGCTGCTGCGCCTCAACCCGGCGGTCACCGACACCCGCCCGCTTCCGGCCGGCCGCGTGGTGACGGTGTTCCGCGGCATCCGTCCGGCCCAACTCGCCCTGCTGTCACCGAATCTTCCCGACACGTTGATCCTCAAGGAGATCCGCGCATGAGTGAGCGACGGGGGTCCCCCCGGCCGGCGGCCGGGGAAGAGCGAATCGTCGAGAGGTGCGTCCGATGAGCCGCGACCCGGACGGACTGCTGGAGCTGCTGCCGCAGTGGCACCGGCTGCGCGACGCCGAGGCGGGCGAGCCGCTGCGCGCCCTGCTGGCCGTCATCGCCGAGCAGGTCGACGTCGTGCGCAGCGGCATCGAACAGGGCTACCAGGACTGGTTCGTCGAGACCGCCGCCGACTGGGCCGTCGCCTACCTCGGCGACCTGGTCGGCTACCGGATCCTGCCCGGTTACGAGGAGGTGCTCGCCACCGGCCTGCACGGCGGGGCCTCCCCGGAGCGGGTCGCGGCCCGCGACCGGCTCGCCGCCCGGCTGGCGCCGCGGCACGACGTCGCGAACACCGTCGCCCACCGCCGGCGCAAGGGCACGCTCGCCCTGCTGGAGGAGCTGTCCGCCTCTGTCGCCGACTGGCCGGCCCGGGCGGTGGAGCTCTCCCGGCTGCTCGGCGGCACCCAGCCGGTGCGGCTGCTGCGCCCCGACGAGGAGGCGGCCGACCGCCGGCGGCTGAGCCGGGGCCGGCTGGTCGACGTGCGGCGCGGCGCCGAACTCGACCTGCTCGGCGGGCCCTTCGACGGGCAGGCGCACACCGCCGACGTCCGCCGGGCCGCCTCCACCCGCCGCCAGGGCGGCTACACGCCGGCCGGGGTCGCCCTGTACGTCTGGCGGCTGAAGCCGTACCCGGTCACCCGGGCGCCGGCCTACTGCATCGACCGGGCCAGGAACCTCTTCACCTTCTCGGTCCTCGGCAACGACGCCCAGCTGGTCACCAAACCCGAACCGGAGCCGTCGACCACCCACCTCGCGGCGCTCGACAACGCGCCGGCCCCGATCCGGCGCCGGCAGCTCGCCGAGCGCCTGGCCGACTACTACGGACCCGGCAAGAGCTTCGCCATCTGGCGCGACGGCGCCCAGGAGCCGGTCCCGCCCGCCGAGATCACGGTGGCCGACCTGAGCGACTGGACGTACCGCCCCAAGCGCGGCCAGGTCGCCGTCGACCCGGTGCTCGGCCGGATCGCCTTCGGCGCCCGCTCCGCCCCGCGCCGCGGCGTCCGGGTCGACTACCACCACGCGTTCGGCGACGACACCGGCGGCGGGGAGTACCCGCGCGACCGCCCGGAGGCCCGGCACCGGGCGCTCTACCGGGTCGGCCCCGGCGGGCCGCACGAGCGGATCAACGACGCCTACCAGCAGTGGCGCGCCGACCAGGAGGACGGCAGCGCGGGCGGCGCCGCCGTCATCGAGATCACCCACAGCGGCGCCTACCAGGAACAGCTGGACTTCGACCTGGCGGAGGACGACCGCCTCGAACTGCGCGCCGCCGAGGGCACCCGGCCGGTGATCCGGCTGCTCGACTGGTACAGCAACCGGCCGGACGCGCTCAACGTGCGGGGCGTCTGCCCGGGCGGGCGGCTGGTCCTGGACGGGCTGCTGATCACCGGTCGCGGGGTCAACGTCACCGGACCGCTGGCCTCCGTCACCCTGCGGCACTGCACCCTGGTGCCGGGCTGGTCGCTGGAGCCGCACTGCGAGCCGCACTCGCCGCAGGAGCCCAGCCTCGTGCTGGACCACACCACCGCCTGCGTGACGATCGAGCGCAGCATCCTGGGCACGATCCAGGTCGTCGGCGACGAGGTGGACACCGACCCGCTGGAGATCCACCTCGCCGACAGCATCCTGGACGCCACCGGACCCGAGCAGCCCGCGCTCTCCGGGCCCGACTGCGAACACGCCCACGCGCTGCTGCACGCCCACCGCTCCACGGTGGTCGGCGAGGTGCACACCCACGCGGTGCCGATCGCCGAGGACTGCGTGTTCACCGGGCGGCTGCGGACGGCCCGCCGCTCGCTCGGCTGCCTGCGGTTCTGCTACGTCCCACCGGGCTCGCGCACCCCGCGCCGGTACGAGTGCCAACCCGACCTGGTGCGCTCGGCGGTGACCGAGCTGGTCGAGCGCGGCGAGCTGGACCCGGCGCAGGCCGCCCGGCTGCGCGAGCTGGAGGCCGAGCGGGTCCGCCCGCTGTTCACCAGCCTCCGCTACGGCACGCCCGGCTACGGGCAGTTGGCCGCCGGGTGCGCCCCGGAGATCACCCGCGGCGCCGAGGACCGCTCCGAACTCGGCGCCTTCCACGACCTGTTCCAGCCCCAGCGCGAGGACAACCTGCGGGCGCGGCTGGCCGAGTACACCCCGGCCGGCACCGACGCCGGGATCTTCTTCGTCTCCTGACCCGCCCCGATGACTCCGAAAGGGAAACCGTGCACGCAGACTTCTCGCGCCTGACCTTCCGGCCCGGCAAGCACTACTCCGCGGTACTGACCCAGCAGGGCCGGGTCCAGCTCGACGCCGACGCCAACGAGCAGGCGGCGATCGAGCGGTACCAGCTGCGCACGCTCGCCGCCGACCTGATCGGCCGCCGCGGCGGACCGGCCGGGGCGGCGGGATTCGCGATCGGCTACGTGCCGGGCAGCCACGACGTGGACGACCTCACCATCGGCGGCGGCCGCTACTACGTGGACGGCATCCTGTGCGAGGCCGACCGGCCCGAGCCCGGCATCGCCGTGCCCGACGACGGCGGCCAGGGCGACGGCGACGACGCCCGGGAGGCGCCCGCCGGCTGGACGTACTGGGACCAGCCGGACGCCTACCGGGACCAGGAGCGCGACGGCGACCGGCTGCCCGGCGAGTTCCCGTTCCTGGTCTACCTGAAGGTCTGGGAGCGCAGCGTCACCGCCGTCGAGGACCCGGAGATCCGCGAGGTGGCGCTCGGTGCGGCGATGCCCGACACGGCGGCCCGGGCCAAGCTCGTCTGGCAGGTACTCACCCTTCCCGCCTCGGAGTTGAGCGTTCCGGACGGCGGGGCGTCCCGGGTGCGGGAGGCCTTCGACACGTGGGCCGACGCGCACGAGCGGCCGGGCGGGCTGCTGGCCGCGCGCGCCCGGCGGCCGGAGCGGGTGAGCGAGGACCCGTGCCTGGCCCACCCCGAGGCCGGCTACCGGGGTCCGGAGAACCAGCTGTACCGGGTGGAGGTCCACCACGGCGGCTCGGCGGAGGGCTGCGCCACGTTCAAGTGGTCCCGGGAGAACGGCTCGGTCGTCCTGCCGATCGCCTCGATCGAGGGCGTCTGGGTCGACCTCACCACGCTGGGCGACGACGACAAACTCAGCCTCTCGGTCGGCGACTGGATCGAAATCGCCGACAGCGCGTACGTCAGCCGGGGCGAGGCGGCGGACCTGCTCCAGGTGGAGGAGACCGACCTGCCGGGGCGCCGGGTACGACTGTCCGCCGAACCGGGGCCGGAGGTCGGGCGGTCGGCCGAGCGTCACCCGTTCCTGCGCCGCTGGGACCACCGGGCGCCCCGCGGCCGGAACACCCTGCCGCTGGCCGGCGGCGCCCTGCAGCTCCAGGAGGGCGCCTGGCTCGACCTGGAGGACGGCGTCCAGGTCTACTTCCGACCGGGCGGCGAGTACACCCGGGGCGACTACTGGCTCATCCCCGCGCGAACCGCCACCGGCTCGGTGGAGTGGCCGCAGAACGCGGCCGGCGAGGCGCTGCTCCGGGAACCGGCCGGGGTCCGGGTGCACCACGCCCCTCTCGCCTGGGTGAAGGGCCCGACCACGGTCGTCGACCTCCGACAGACCTTCGCCCCGCTGACCGCCCCCACCCCGCAGTAGGACGTGCGGCCCGGGGGGATCGGGTGCGGGGCGGTCGCCCGCTCCACCGGCTCCCGGCCCGGCACACGGACCGGCCGGGAGGGGCAGGGGCGCCGCCCCCGGCCTGTCGCCGCCGCACCGGCACCGTCGGACGGTAGGAATGGCAGCGGACCGTACCGCACCCCGGAGGCACCGGTGAACCACCCGATCCTCGACCAGATCCAGGACCTGCGCGCCCGGTTGGCACCCGGCGACACCGTCCCGCCGCTGGTCACCGCACTCGCCGACGGCACCGCACCACGCTCGGCGCTGGCCGAACTCTGCGCCCAGCAGCACCGGATCATCCGCTCCGACCGCCGCAGTCTGCTGCTGCTCGCCGGCCGCAGCGCCGACCGGCCGGTCAGCGCCTGGTTCGCCGCCCTGGCCGAGGGCGAGAGCGCCGCGCTGCGCACCCTGCCCGCGCTCGGCGCCGCCGTCGGCCTCGACCGCGACGCGCCGGAGTCCCGACCGCCCCTGCCCGGCTGCCAGGCCTACCCGCACTTCCTCGCCTGGCTCGCCGTGAACAGCGACCCCGACCCGGCGGCCGCCGCCCTGGTCGCCAACTTC
Source organism: Kitasatospora sp. NPDC057738 (assembly GCF_042798815.1). Taxonomy (NCBI): domain Bacteria; kingdom Bacillati; phylum Actinomycetota; class Actinomycetes; order Kitasatosporales; family Streptomycetaceae; genus Kitasatospora; species Kitasatospora sp. NPDC057738. Next base: position 68,160 of record NZ_JBHVJT010000004.1, read on the forward strand.
GCGGCCTGGGGCGGCTACTGCGCCACCATCGCGCAGGCGCTGCGCAGCCGGTACGGCTTCTCCGACGAGGCCTGCGCGTTCTTCGACTTCTTCGCCCAGCCCGCGCCCGAGCTGGAGCAGCAGGCCGCCGACGCCCTGGGCCCGGACCGACTGGACGGGCCGACCCTGGCCGCCGCACACGAGTACGGGCTGCTGCTCCAGGCCTACGAGCACCTGTTCTGGGACACCCTGGGCGTCATCGGCGCCTGAGCCCGGAGCGCCCCGGGCCCGCCGGGCCTCAGGCCTGCCAGTGCGGCTTCCCGCTGACCATCCGGCAGTAGATCACCCGGCCGCCGGCCTCGTGGGTGCTCTTGCCCAGGTCCGCGGTGCGGCAGAACTGCCCGGCCTCGTAGCAGTTGCCCGCGGCCGAGCGGATGTCGCAGCCGGCGCCGGCCGCCGCCGGAGGCTCCGGGTCGGTCGGCGGCTGGGCGGTGGTCACCTTCGGCTGCGGCGCCTTGGTGACGGGCGGCTGCGCGGGGGCGCTGGGCTGGGCCGGAGGCGCGACCGGCGGGGGCGTGGCCACCGGCGCCGCGGGGGCCGGCTGGGCCGGCGGGCTGCTGACCGGGGCCGGGGCGGGGGGCGCCGCCGGCGGGGTGGTCACCGCGGTCGTGGTGGTGGCGACGGTCGGCGTGGCCGAGGCCGTGGCACCGCCGTCGGCCGCCGACGGGTCGCACCCGGTCAGTGCCAGACCGACGGTGAGGACGAGTCCGGCGAATCCGGCCAGGCCGGCCCGACGACGGCCGGCTATCCGTGAAGGCATGGGAGGAGAACGCTCCGTTCCGTATGGATGAGTCGTGCGATTCAAGCAGGAACCGCACACGCACCGTCCACCGAACCCCCACTCGTTGGCAGATCGAGACCTTCCGGCCACGGGCCGAACGCAACAGCCCGAACGCAACAGCCCGAATGCGGCAGCCGAACGCCGCGGCCGCCCGGCCGGCCCCGCCGGTCGACCGTCAGCGCAGCCCCGCCGTCCGGCGCTCGAACACCTCGGGGCGGGCGGTCTCCAGCGCCGTGGAGACCGCGCCGAGGAGCACCGCCTCCTCCCCCAGCAGGCTCGGCGCGAGCGTCGGACGCATCGGGGCGAGCCGGTGCAGGGCCTGCTCCAGCGGTTCCAGGAGCAGGTCGGCGCTGCTGCCGATCCCGCCGCCCAGCACCACCAGGTCCGGATCCAGGACGGCCGACAGCACGGCCACCGCGTAGGCGAGCCGCTCGGCCTCCCGCTCCACCGCCCGGACCGCCGCGGGCTCCCCGGCCCGGGCCCGCTCGAACACCTGCTTCGCCGTCAGCTGCCGCGTCGCGGACTCCCCGTCCAGCCCGAAGTCCCGGGCTGCACGCACCACGGCGTCCGCGGCGGCGTCCTGCTCGATGGTCGCGCCCGGCTCGCCGGACCGCCCGGGCAGCGGGACCAGGCCGATCTCGCCCAGCGCGCCGTGGGCGCCGAGCAGCAGCTCGCCGTCCTTCACCACACCGAGCCCGAGGCCGGTGCCGACCAGCAGGTACGCGAACATCCGGCTGCCCCGGCCGGCACCCAGTGTGTACTCGCCGAGCGCCGCCAGGTTGGCGTCGTTGGCCACCGAGACGGCCGTTCCCAGGCCCTCCCCTATCCGGTCGAACAGTCCCGGCCTGCCCCAGCCGGGCAGGCTGCTGGCGTAGCGCACCCCGCGCCGCTGCTCGTCCCACACCCCCGGGGTGCCGATCACCGCGTGCACGATGTCCCCGGCGGCCAGGCCCGCCTCGGCGATCGCCTCGTGCGCGGCGGCGACCACGGCGTCCGCGACGGCGTTCGCCGAGCGGCCCCGGTTGGCGACGTCCCGGCGGGCGATCACCGTCCCGGCCAGGTCGGCCACCGCCACCCGCAGCCGGGCCCGGCCGATGTCCACGCCGAGCACGTGCCCGGCCGTCGGGTCGACCTCGTACAGCACGGCGGTGCGGCCCCGCTCGGGGGCCAGCCGCCCGGCCTCCCGGACCAGGCCCGCCCGCTCCAGCTCGGCCAGGGCGGCCGAGACCGTCGGCTTGGACAGCCCGGTGTCCCGGGCCAGCTGGGCGCGTGAGGAGCCGCCGCCCGTGCGCAGCAGCTCCAGCAGGAGCCACTCGTTGTTGCTGCGCAGCCGCTGCCGGTTCCACGGCACCCCGGGGGCCCCGGCCGCCGGGCGACTGGTCGGCTGGTGGGGGCTCATCGGGTTCCTCCGGTCTGGGTCTTCGGGCGCGGGCCGGGGCGGTGCGGCCGGGTCGGTACGGCCGGGTGGGCCCGGCCCGGCCCGCGGCGTCCGGGGTCGGGCGCCGCCGCCCAAGTATGACCGGAGATCATCCGGCGTTCGCCTGCCGTATCCGTACGCGGCACGGAGTCCGCGCGGATGTCCGCCGCGGTCGGCCCCACAGCCGTCCGAGCCGTCCGAGCGTTCCGTTACAGCACCGTCTCCGGCCGGTCAACGTTTCACCCACCTGTGGGCGTGCCGCGCGCGGGCGCGTGATCATGGGCGTATGCACTTCCGGCACGGCAACCGAGCAGAGGGTCCGCGGCCCGCGACACCGGACACCCGGTCCCTGGCGGCGACCGCGGCGGCCCTCGCCGCCCGGCTCGGCGCGATCACCGGCGGTGACAGCGGCGGTGACAGCGGCGGCGACGATCCGGAGCGGCTCCGCGAGGTCCTGGCCGCCGCCCCCGTCGGCGTCGCGCTGCTCGACGAGCGCCTGCGCTGGCAGTACCTGAACGCGGCGTTCACCACCGCCACCGGGCTGCGCCGCGCGGACCTGCTCGGCCGGGCCGCCGGGACCACCGCCTTCGCCGGGGCCCTCGGCATCCTGCGCCGGGTGCTCGCCGACGGCCTCGCCCGCGAGCACGCCACCGGAGGCCCGGACGGGGCGGGCGCGCCCGTGCCGCCCGGCCTGCGGGTGCGCTACCGGGCGCTGCGGCGCTCCGGGCGGACCACCGGGGTGGTCGTCGTCGTCCTGGACGACCCCGACCCCGCCCGCGACCAATTGCGCGAGCTGGAACGGGCCAGGGCCCGGCTCGCCCTGCTGGACGCCGCCACCGAACGGATCGGCACCACCCTCGACATCGCCACCACCGGCGCGGAGCTCGCCGCGTTCGCCGTGCCCCGGCTCGCCGAACTCGCCGTCGTGGACCTGCTGCCGCCCGAGGCCGAACCCGCCCGGGCCGGCCACGGCACGCCCCAGCGGCTGCGCCGCGCCGGCGCCCGGTCCGTGCCCGCGCTGGCCGCCGCCCTCGCCGAGCTGCCCCGGTCAGGAGAATCGATCCGCCACCGGGAGGGCTCGGCCGCCGCCCGCAGCCTGGCCGGCGGTGTCGCCGTGCTCACCGAGCCCGGCCCCGAGGACAGCTGTCCGGCGGGTACGGCCTCGCTGCTGGTCCTGCCGCTGGCCGCCCGGGGCCGCCTGATCGGGCTGCTCACCCTCGGCCGCACCGCCGCCGGCCCGGCCTTCACCCCCGACGAGGCCGCCCTGCTCGGCGACCTCGCCGCCCGCGCCGCCACCGCCCTCGACAACGCCCGGCGCTTCGCCCGCTCCCAGGGAATCGCCCTCGAACTCCAGCGGGCGCTGCTGAGCGAACCCGGCAACCCGCACCAGAACCTCGTCCTCGCCTCCCGCTACCTGCCCTCCGGGAGCGCCTCGGTGGTCGGCGGCGACTGGTTCGAGACGGTCCGGCTGCCGTTCGGGCGCACCCTGCTCGCCATGGGCGACGTCATGGGGCACGGCGTCGAGGCCGCCGTCGACATGAGCCACTACCGCTCGGCACTGCGCGACCTCGCCGGGATGGACCTGCCCCCGCACCGGATCCTGCGTCAGCTCGACAACATCATCTCCGCCGACGACTCCGCCCGCCCGGCCACCTGCCTACTGGCCCTCGCCGACCCGGGCCGCGGCCGCTGGACCCTCTCCAGCGCGGGCCACCTGCCACCCGCCCTGATCACCCCCGGCCGGCCGACCGAGCTGCTGCGCGTCCCCACCGGCCCGCCGCTCGGCACCGGTCTCGGCGGCTACGAGCAGACCGCCCACCCGCTCCTGCCGGAGCAGGCCCTGCTGCTCTACACCGACGGCCTGGTCGAGCGCCGGGGCGAGGACATCGACGTCTCGCTGGAGCGGCTCGCGGCGCTGCGGCTGCCCGCCGCCGGAGACCTCGACGACCTGCTCGACTCCGTCCTGCGCTCCCTCGCCCCGCCGCCGGCCCGGGCCGCCGAGGACGACATCGCGCTCCTGGTGGCCCGGCCCCGGCAGCGCTGACGGGCCGGGCGGCGCGCCCGCCTCCACCGCGCTCCGGACCCGGGCGGCGCCCCGGACGCCGAGCACGGGGCCCGGGCCGGCCCGCACTCACCCGCTCCGGCGGCCGCACCGCTCGGGCTCACACCTTAGCCAGCGCCCGCGCGACGTCCGCCCAGATGTCCTCCGGGTGCTCGATGCCCACCGACAGCCGCACCGTCCCCGGCCCGATGCCCACCGCCGCCAGTTCCTCGTCCGACAGCTGCCGGTGGGAGGTGCTGGCCGGGTGGATCACCAGGGTGTGCACGTCGCCCAGGGACGGTGCCAGCGAGGCGAGCCGGACGGACTCGGTGAACGTGCCGGCCGCCTTCCGGCCGCCGGCCAGGTCGAAGGCCAGGACGCCGCCGTGGCCGCCGGGCAGCAGCCGGCGGGCGAGGTCGTGGTCGGGGTGGGTGGGCAGGCCCGGGTAGTGGACGGCGGTGACCGCGGGGTGGGCGGCGAGCCGGCCGGCCAGGTCGAGCGCGGTCTCGCACTGGCGGCGGACCCGAAGGGCGAGGGTCTGCATGCCGCGCAGGGTCAGCCAGGCGGCGAACGGGTCGGCGGAGGCGCCGAGTTCGAGCGAGCGCCGCCAGACCCGCCGGTGCAGCTCCGGGTCGGCGAAGACGGCGACCCCGCCGAGCACGTCCGAGTGCCCGCCCAGGTACTTGGTCACGGAGTGGATCACGATGTCCGCGCCGTGCTCGATCGGGCGGCACAGCAGCGGGGTCGCGAAGGTGTTGTCCACCACGCTCACCACCCCGGCGTGCCGGGCGACGGCGATCAGCCCGGGCAGGTCGGTGACCCGGGTGGTGGGGTTGGAGACGGTCTCCAGGAGCAGCACCCGGGTGCGGGGCCGCAGCGCGGCCGCCACCCCGGCGGGGTCGTCGCCGCTCACGTAGTCGACCTCGACGCCCCAGCGCTCGGTGAGGTCGGTCAGCGCGCCGACGGTGCCGCCGTACAGGCTGCGCTGGGCGATCACGTGGTCGCCGGCGCGCAGCAGGGAGAGCAGTGCGGTGTTGATCGCGCCCATGCCGGAGGCGGTGGCGAGGGCGCCGGTACCGCCCTCCAGTCCGGCGACGGCCTGCTCCAGGGAGCGGACGGTGGGGTTGCCGAAGCGGTTGTAGAGGAAGGCGCCGTCCGGTCCGTCGTGGGCCCCGGCGAGTGCGCCGCCGGTGTCGAAGGCGAACAGGTGGCCCTGGTGCAGCGGGACGCCGAGCGGACGGCTGCCGGTGACCTCGGCGAGCGGCGGGTGGACGACCCTGCTCTCGGGACGCAGACCTTCGGGGCTCTCGTGGGTGCGGAAGTCGCTCATGGCGCCCATCCTCGGGCGGCCCCGGCACCCCGGCCAGGGCCAATCGGCGTCAAGTGGCCCGCCCCGGGCGGTCGTTCCGGCTCCACCGCCCGGCGGGCGGCGGCGAACGCCCGGGTCGCGGCCGTGCGCGCTGCGCGGTGTACTCGGCCAGTAAACGGCCGGTGCACGACCGGTGCACGACCGACGCTGGCGGCGCGCGGCTACTTGCGGCGGCTGAAGATCCGCTTGGCGGCGTAGACGATCCCGACGATCAGCAGGATGACGAGCAGGATCAGCAGGATGACCACGACCAGCAGGAACTTGCCCAGCTTGGCGAAGAAGCCCTTTTTCTTCTTCTTCTCGTCCTTGGCCGCGAGGTGCGCGACATCGGCGGCGGAGGAGATGGCGGAGGTGGCGGAGGTGGCGGAGGTGGCGCGCGCCTCCGTGCCGATCTGCGCGCCGCCGTCCGCGGCGGCGGCCGCGACGGTTCGGGGTGCGGCAACCGCCGCCGCGCCCGAGGCCGCGGCGGTGAGGCCGGCGGCGGCCAGCAGGGCCACCAGGGCGCCGGCTATCGAACGTGCTATCCGATCAGTCATCGTGCTCCTCGTACGGGTCCGGAGCAGCGCGGAACAGCCGCTCTGACCAATTTCTCATGGTCTGACCAGCTGGTTTTCCCATCCGCGCCTAGTATGCTCCACTGAAGTTCTACAGCGGTGTAAAAGTTTAGCGACGGGTCACGCCCGGATCGGCTCCGGCCCCGGGCCACGCGAACCCGCCGCTTTTCGACGGGGGCTCGCGTGGCAACTGTGGAGGATGACGACGTGTCTGGCCGAAAGGGTTCCCCCGAAGCCGAGAATTCGCCGCACCGGGCGGGCGGACGCCGGGCCACCGGCCGGAGAACCGGCCAGAAGAACGACCGGAACCCGGACAGTGCGAGCATATCGGACGGCCGTTCAGCGGCCCGGGCGCGCAAGAAGCCCAAGCGCAGCACCAAGGAGAAAGTGCTCTGGGCGACCGCCGGCTGCACCGCGCTCGCCGTCCTCGGCGGCGCCGGCCTCTACTACCGGCTGAACAGCAACATCAACACCTTCGACGGCGACGCCCTCAGCAAGGACCGCCCGGAGGCCGCGACCCCGGACGCCCAGGGCCGCACCCCGGTCAACGTGCTGATGATCGGCTCGGACAGCCGCGGCAACGGCAACAGCGACCTGGGCGGCGGCGGGGACGGCGGCGCCCGCTCGGACACGGCGATCCTGCTGCACGTCTACGCCGACCACAAGCACGCCGTCGGCATCTCCATCCCCCGCGACTCCCTGGTCACCGTCCCGCCGTGCAAGCTCCCCAACGGCAAGTGGACCAAGGAGCAGACCAATGTGATGTTCAACAGCGCCTTCTCGGTCGGCGACAGCGACCAGGGCAACCCGGCCTGCACCCAGAACGCCGTCGAGAAGCTGACCAACCTGCGCGTCGACCACACCATCGTGGTCGACTTCAACGGCTTCGCCGCGATGACCAAGGCGGTCGGCGGCGTCGAGGTCTGCCTGCCGAACGACATCCACGAGGGGGACCTCAACCCCAACCTCGGCCACAAGGGGAAGCTGCTCTTCCCCAAGGGCAAACAGAAGGTCGAGGGCCAGGCCGCGCTGGACTACGTCCGGGTCCGGCACGGCATCGGCGACGGCTCCGACATCGGCCGCACCAAGCGCCAGCAGGCCTTCATGTCCTCCCTCATCAAGGAGGTCAAGTCCCGCGGCATGGACCCGACCACGCTGCTGCCGCTGGCCGACGCGGCCACCAGGTCACTGACCGTCGACCCCGGCCTCGGCTCGGCCGCCAAGCTGCTCTCCTTCGCCATGGAACTCAAGGACGTGAACCTGCACGACATCAAGTTCCTCACCGTGCCCTGGCGCTACGAGGGCCCCCGGGTCGCCCTGGTGCACCCCGACGTGGACCAGCTGTGGGCCGCGCTCAAGGCCGACCGCACCATCGACGGCCAGGACGCGAGCGCCCCGGCCGACGCCGCCACCCCCTCCGCCCCACCCGCCGCCGAGGCCGCGCCCACGCCGGCCCCGACCCCGGCACCGGACGCCAAGGCCGCCGAGGTGAAGGTCTCCGTGCTCAACAGCACCGGCGAGTCCGGGCTCGGCGGCCGGGCCGCGGAGACCGTCAAGGGCGCCGGCTACACCGTCGCCGGCGTCGGCAACGCGGTCGGCAAGCCGCGCAGCACCACCGTCGTCGAGTACGGCACCGGCGAGCGCACCGCCGCCGAGGCGGTCGCCAAGCTGTTCCCCGGCGCGACCGTGCAGCCCGGCGGCCGGGGCGTCAGCGTCGTCCTCGGCCACGACTTCGCCGCCGCCAACCCCGCCGGCCCCGCCACCGCGGCCCCCGGCGGCGCCCCCACCGCCCCGGCCCCGCTGCCCACCAGCGTCAGCGGCGCCGCCCGCTCGGCCGACGACGATCCCTGCGCCAACCTCTCGTACGGCTGAGCCGGTCCCTCCCGCGCACACGACGGCGGGGCGCCTCCGGCCCGTCGCTCCGGGGGCGCCCCGCCGTCCTGCGGACGAGGTGTCAGCATCTCGTCCCGCAGGACGGACAGAACGCGGCGCCGTCCGGGACGTCCTTGTGGCAGCTCGTGCACTGGACGGGCTGCGCCAGTCGGAAGCCGCAGCCGGGGCAGAACGGCGTGCCGTGGGTCTCGGTGTGGCACTGCGGGCAGACCAGCTGACGCGGCGCGTTGACGTCGAACTCGGCCCCGGACTGCTGACCGGACTTGTACGCGCGCTCGGTGACCGTGTCGTTGAGGCCGCGGTGCTGCGCCGCCACCGCCTCGGCCGCGGTGTCCGGGGCGCAGGTGTGGCACAGGCCCTGGGCCGGGTCGAAGCAGCGGCCGCAGACGTAATGGGTGCACCGGGCGCAGCGGTTGAAGTGGGACTGGGCGTTGGTGATGGCCCGTTGGAAGGCCTCGTCCCGCGAGGTGCCCCAGGTCTGGCCGGCCAGACCGTCGGCGGCGTTGCTGATGGTGTTGGCGTTGCCGCCGATGAGGTTCCAGGCCGCGCTGACGCCCTTGCCTATCCAGCCCGCCACCTGACCGGTCCGGAACGGCTCGAACGCCGAACGCCAGGTGTCCGAGCAGCGGTAGCAGGAGAACTCGAACTGGAAGCCCGCGCCGGTGCCGTGCTGCTCGCACAGGTCGCGGTAGTTGCTGCTGAAGTAGATCTCCGAAGTCACGTCGTCCCCGGTCGCTAAATGGCCTGTCGGCGGTCGATCCCAGGGACGACGGGGCCCGCCGAACGGTTCCACCGGAATGTCCGACCGGCCTGCTCAGAGCCCGGACACCGGCAGCAGCAGCACCCGCGCCGGGTCGAACGGCTGCCAGAGCGCGGGCTGTCCGCCGCGGCCGATGCGCAGCCGGCACCAGCGCTGCCCGGCCGCGTCCTGCCACCACGCGCTGATCCGGCCGAGCGCCCAGCCACCGTCCCCGAGGTCCACCTCGACCGGCTGGTAGACCCAGCGGACGTCCCGGGCCGCCGTTTCCGGTCCTGCCTGATCCGTTCCCGCCGGTTCCGGCCCCGCCGGACCTCCGGCGTCCCCGGGGCTGCACTGATTCTCCATCACGGCTCCGCCTCCCGACCCGGACCCGGCCGCCGGGCGCCCGCTCGGGGCGGCCGGCCGCCGGGCGTTCAGCTCACCTCCTGAACTCTACAGGCGTGTAGATGTCAGTGGGAGGAGTTCCGTCGAAGCCGATCGAACCCGATCGAAGCCGATCGACCGGGTTCCGGGAAGGCGAGCCGGCCTCAGCGGTCCTTCCGCGCCGAGCGCCGCCGCTGCCACAGGGCGAGCGGCACGATGCCGGCCAGTGCGGCGGCCTCCGGCGCCGGCGGCGTCCCGAACGGCGCGCCTGCCGCGCCCGCCGCCCCGGCCGGCACCTTGTCGAAGGTGTCCGGGACCGGCAGCGTGGACCAGTCGGACAACGGCCAGGCGACCACGAAGGCCCGGCCGACCACGTTGTCCACCGGCACGAAGCCGTCGCCGGTCTCGTTGTGGTGCCACCGGGAGTCCCGCGAGTTGTTGCGGTGGTCGCCCATCACCCACAGCTTGTCCTTGGGCACGGTGACGGTGCCGACCGGGTCGTTGTCGCAGGGCGTCGCACCCGGGAACAGGTACGGCTCGTCCAGCGCGACGCCGTTCACCCTCAGCGGCGAGCCCGCCTCGCACTCGACGGTGTCGCCGCCGACCGCGATCACCCGCTTGATCAGGTCCTTCTCGTCCGCCGAGGGCATCAGGCCGACGGTGCTGAGCGCCTTCTGGACGGTCCCCATCACGGAGTCGCCCGAGACCGTCGGCGTGCCCTCCAGCCAGCCGCCCGGATCGCGGAACACCACCACCTCGCCACGCTCGGGCTTGGCGCCGAACCACGGGGTGAACTTGTCGACCAGCACCCGGTCGCCGATCGCGAGGGTCTGCTCCATCGAGCCGGAGGGGATGGAGAAGGCCTGCACGAAGAAGGTCTTGATGCCGAGCGAGAGCAGCAGCGCGACCACCAGCAGGATCGGCAGCTCCTGCCAGAACGGGCGCTTCTTCCGGGGGCGCTCGGCCTCCTCGTCGGCCGCCCCGGGAGCGACGGCCGGCCCCGGCGCGACGGCCGTCCCGGGGGCACTGCCCTCCCCGGGGGCCGCTTTCCCGGGAGCACCCGCGCTCCCGGGCGCACCGATCCCGCCGGGAGCACCGGCGCCCGCGTCCGCACCCTTCGCCACCGCGCTGCCCGTACCCGGCTCCGCCCGGCCGTCCCCGGCCTCCGCACGCTCCCCGGCTCCGCCGCTCTCGCCGGACTCCGCGCTCTGCTGCACAGTCATTTCCTCGGCCCCTCCCGATGGCCTGGCGGGAGCCGGTAGGAAGACCCCCTGTCAGGAACGAACCTACCGAACAGAGGTTCCCGGGCGCGCCCTGACGTGGATGCGCTCCCCCTGCGGCCCGAACAGGCTGAGGAACTCCACCGGCTGCTGCCCCGCGTTGCCGAAGGCGTGCGGGGTGCGGGTGTCGAACTCGGCGGCCTCACCGGCCGTCAGCACCAGGTCGTGGGTACCGAGGACCAGCCGCAGCCGTCCGGACAGCACGTACAGCCACTCGTACCCCTCGTGGACCTTCAGCTCCAGCTCGGGTCCGGCGTTCCGGCCCGGCGGCACGATGTGCTTGTAGGCGTGCAGGCCGCCCAGGTGGCGGGTGAGCGGGACGATGGTCTGGCCGTTCCTGGTCACCGGGCGCGGGTGGATCCGCGGGTCGCCGGTGGCCGGGGCGCCGACCAGTTCGTCCAGCGGCACCCGGTACTCCCGGGCCAGCGGCAGCAGCAGCTCCAGCGTCGGCTTGCGCTGCCCGGACTCCAGCCGGGACAGCGTGCTGAGCGAGATGCCGGTGACGGCGGCCAGTTTGGCGAGCGTGGTGCCGCGCTCCCGCCGCAGCGCCCGCAGCCGCGGGCCCACCGTGGTGAGGACGTTCTCGAAGTCTTCGTCGGCCATGCCTGCCATTTGCCGGTACGGCAATGCCCCTTGTCAATCCGGCACACGGGTGAGGCCCCGCCGCCACCCCCGCGGGCCACACCCCGGGCGCTCGCCCGCGGCTCCGGCCTATCCTCCCGCCATGCGCATCCTCCTCACCCGCGACAGCGTCGCGGCCGGCGACGACGCCGACGCCCCGCACGCCGAGACCCTCACCCTCCCCGACCACCTGGACACCCAGGCGGCGCTCACCGCCCTCGGCCTCCCCCGGCCCCGGCTCCCGCTGATCGGCGGCGGCCGCGCCACCTGGGTGGTCCGCACCGCCGACGGCACCCCGCTGGCCGTCCTCGCACAGCAGTGGCCGCAGCCCCACCCGCTCCCGGCCGGCGCCGGCCCGCTCGACCGCCTGGCCGGAACGGACGGCACCGTCCGGCTGCACGTCGAGTACCGGCGCCAACTGGACCCGGAGGCCGAGTACGAGCGACTGCTGCCCGGCTGATGTCTAGGGCGTGCCGTGGGCCCAGAGGAAGAAGCCGTGCACGTGCACCCACCGCGCGATCGGGTCGAACCAGTCCGTGAAGGCGAACAGCAGCAGGCTCACCGCCCCGCCCAGCAGCAACCCCATCACCACGGCCGCCGTCATCATCCCCGCGATCGCCCGCATCCGGACCCCCTCCCCGCTCCCGGGGAAGGGTCCCCCTCCGATCCCGCGCCGGCACCGAACGTCCTTGGAACGAGGCCGAGTTGTCACCGTCCGGTGAGGAAAGCGGAGCACGGGGTCCACGCACAGAAGCGGCCCCGGGCCCGGGGGCGCGGAACCCGGGTCAGCGGGACCCGGGTCAGCGGGACCCGGGGCTCCGGACTACAGCCAGTCCCGCTTCTTGAACACCAGGTACAGCCCGGTGCACACCAGCGCCATCAGCCCGATCGCGAACGGGTAGCCGAAGACCCACTTGAGCTCCGGCATCGTCTCGAAGTTCATCCCGTACACCGTTCCGATCAGTGTCGGCGCGAAGAGGATGGCCGCCCAGGAGGAGATCTTCTTGATCTCGTCGTTCTGCGCGTGCCCCGCCTCGGCGAGCTGCTTCATCTCCTCGTTCTGCCGCTGGGAGACCAGCGTCGCGTTGACGGTCAGGATGTTCTGGAGCATCTGCCGGAAGCCGTCCACCCGCTCGGCGGCGTAGGTGGCGTGGTCGGCGACGTCGCGCAGGTAGCGCTGGAGCTCGTCGTCGGTGCCGTACTTGCCGAAGCCCGCCTCCAGGCTCTTCATGATCTCCAGCAGCGGGCGGGTGGCCCGCTGGAACTCGATCACCTCGCGGGAGAGCTCGTAGATGCGGCGGGAGACCTGCGGGTCGCCGCCGAACACCTCGGTCTCGATCTCGTCGATGTCGTGCTGGAGGCCGGCGATCACCGGCGCGTAGCCGTCGACCACGGCGTCCAGCACCGCGTACAGCACCGCTTCCGGGCCGAGCGCCAGCAGCTCCGGGTCGGCCTCCAGCCGGCGGCGCACCGCCGACAGGTCCGGGGCCTGGGAGTGCCGGACGGTGAGCACGAAGTCGGGGCCGACGAAGAGGTGGATCTCGCCGAAGTCGACCTCCTCCGCCTCGTCCAGGTAGCGGGCGGCGCGCAGCACCACGAACAGGGTGTCGCCGTAGCGCTCCAGCTTCGGCCGCTGATGGGCGACGATGGCGTCCTCGACGGCCAGCTCGTGCAGGTCGAACCGGTCGGCGGCCTCCAGCAGTTGCGCCTCGGCGGGGCGGAAGAGCCCGATCCAGGCCATCGTGCCGGGCCGGTCGGGCAGCGTGCGGTAGATGTCGGCGAGGTCGGTGGGCGCGTCCGTCCGGCGGCCGTCCCGGTAGACGGCCGCGTCCACCACGGAGCGTTCCAGCGTCACCGGCTCGACGGGCTGGTCGGGCCGGGGGTCCATCGAGTGCTCGGGCGCGGGCTGGGTGTCCGTGGGCCGGACGACGGAACGGGAGAACGGACGCTTGCTCGCGCGCACGGCGCGCACACGCCAGTCGGACATGGCGGGACCTCCACGGTGGATGCCCGGCCGCCGCAAGGGGACACGGCGGACCGGAGGCGCCCGGCCGGCCGCCACGCGCACGGCGCGACCGGCGGCGCCTCGCCGGGAGGACGAGGTCAGTGCCGCGCGGGAGCCGTACGGGAGGAGGTGTGCCGGGGGCCGCGAGTGGTGCGGGACAACCGGGGGCGGGGCCGACTTCGACCCGTACTACTGCACTCCACGGCCCTCACCTCCTCGCCTCCGCGCGCCTGCACACCGGGAGGGGCGCCAGCACAATCCCGTCGAGTCTAGTACCCGCACGACCGGGGCCCCGACCGGGGTGACGGCCCGGGCTCCGGCCGGGGCCCGCCCGGGCCTGCGCCCCCGGACCGTGTCCGCCGCCCGCGCCTGCCGCCCCCGCGCACGCCCCACGCGCGCCCCGCGGACCGTCCGGTGCCGCCGTGCGCCGTCAACGGCCCCACCGGGCAGGGCTGTTCGTCGGCAGCGAAGTGATCACGGGGAGGCGAGCACGCCACTACGCTACGTGTCATGACTTCTTCGGAGAGGGCCCCGGGGCGGGGTACGGCAGTGGTGATCGGCGGCGGGCTCGCGGGAATGGCGGCCGCGTGGGCGCTGCGCGGGTTCGCCGAGCGGATCGTGGTGGTGGAGCGGGACCGGTACCCGGCGGGGGCGGAGTTCCGGGCGGGGGTGCCGCAGGGCCGGCACGCGCACCTGGTGCTGGAGGCCGGGCACCGGCTGCTGGAGGAGATGATGCCCGGCATCAAGCAGGAGCTGGTGGCCGCGGGCGCGCAGCGGGTGGCCGCCTCGGACGTCAGGTGGCTCTGCTCCGCCGGGTGGCTGGCCGAGTACCCGGCGCAGGTGGGCTTCCTCTCCTGCACCCGGTCGCTGCTGGACTCGTTCGTGCTGGACCGGGTCCGCGCCCATCCCGCGATCGAGTTCCTGGAGGGCACGGACGCGGTCGGACTGCTCGGCACGGCGACCACGGTGACCGGGGTGAAGGTCCGCGAGCGCGGTCAGGAGCGCGGCGAAGTCCGGGAGATACCCGCCGAGTTGGTGGTGGACGCGACGGGCCGCTCGACCTCGGTGCCGAAGTGGCTCGCCGAGCTGGGCTGCCCGCCGGTGCCCGAGGAGCGGGTGGACGCGGGCGTCGCGTACGCCTCCCGGATGTTCCACCGCCCGGACGGGTCCGAGACCGTCGGCCGGGCGGCCTACCTCCAGACCAAGGCGCCGGACGCGCAGCGCATGGGCGTGCTGCTGCCGGTCGAGGGCGACCGCTGGATCGTCAGCCTCGCCGGGATGCGCGGCGCCGAGCCGGCGGCCGGCGAGGAGGGCTTCACCGAACACCTGCGCCTGCTGCGCGACCCGCTCCTGCACGAGATGCTGCGGGACGCAGAACCCGCGGGCGAGGTCCGCGGGTTCCACCCCGGCCCGGGCGTGCGCCGGCACTACGAGCGCAGCTGCCCGGACGGGCTGGTGGTGGTCGGCGACGCCGCGAGCACCTTCAACCCGGTGTACGGGCAGGGCGTCACCGTCGCGCTGTTCTGCGCCCGGGAGCTCCGCCGCACCGCGAAGCGGCACGGCGGCATCGGACACGCCACCGCCCGGGCCGCACGGCGCGCCGTCGCGGTGGCGTCCAAGATCCCCTGGGTGATCTCCTGCGCCGAGGACGCCCGCTTCCCCGCCACCACCGGCGCGCCCTCGGGCGCCCTGATCGGGCTCCAGCACAGCTTCTTCGACAAGGTGCTGGCGGCCAGCACCTTGGACACGGCGGTCACCGCGGTGTTCCACGAGGTGATGTCGCTGGTGGCGCCACCGTCGGCGCTGTTCCGGCCTTCGGTGCTCGCGGCGGTCCTGCGGGCCTGAGTCGGGCACCGGGGCCTTCCGGGCACCGACGGGGTGTTCCGGGCACCACTGGGGTGTTCCGGGCACCGGCGCGACGCCCCCGGCGCTACTCGCCGAGGTGCGCGGCGACGTACGGCAGCGCCACCTGTTCCAGGCCGCGCCGGCCGAAGGCGGGGTGGACGTTGACCTCGAAGACCACGCCGCCGCTCTCGGCGGCGAGGTCCACCCCGGCGAGGTCGAGGCCCGTGGAGGCGGCCGCCGCGACGGCCGACTCCGCGAGCCCGTCCGGCAGTTCGGTGTAGTCGAGCAGCGTGGAGACGGCCCCCCGGCTCTCGTTGCAGGGCGCGTCCGGGTCCGCCTGGACGTGCTCGACGACCCGGACCACGCGCCCCTGCAGCACCACCACCCGGTACTGGTGGCGGCGCCCGTCCGGGAGGACGTTCCGCGCGTCGCGGGCGATCAGCCAGTCCGCGCCCGCCCGGGCGTAGTGCCGCGCGGCGGTGTCGAGCTGCGCGTGGGTGGTGACGTGGAAGACGTCGTCGCCGCCCATCCCGATGCAGGGCCTGGCCCAGACGTCGCCGCCGAGCGCCGCGAAGGCGTCGGCGGCGGCCTCCGGGCTCGGCCTGGAGAGCGCGATGCTGGGCATGTGCGGCACGCCGTCCCGGACGAAGCTCGCGACCGTGGCGTCCTTCTCGGTGGCCGCCCGCCACGCCTCGGCGTCGGTGCCGAGCGAGCGGGCGCCGAAGCCGCGCAGCCGCCGTTGGCAGCCCTCGAACGCGCGGCGCCGGTGCGGCGGGATCTCGTAGACGATCACCGTGTCGGCGGTCACCGCCCGGCCGCCCGCCTCCAGCCGGATTCCGCCCGCGTCGTCGGCCTCGATCAGACCGCTGCCGCCGGTCATGAAGTGCCGGGCGTCCAGCTGGACGGGTTCCCGGCCGGTCAGCGTCCGCGCGGCGGCGGCGAGCACCTGCCGGCTGCCTTCGGTCGAGCTGTGGTCGGTCAGGAGTACGAGATCGCGTCGGCCCATGCGGACATGCAAGCGATTACGCCGCGACCATGACAAGGAGGCCCCGCGCGCCATCCGCCTCCGGCATGGCCGAAACCGCACCGCCCCGGGCGGACCGGCCTGCCCTCTGGGCCCCGCCGCGGCCGACCACCCCGCGCCGCCCCGTTAATTCGAATGCGTCCGGTCCACCCCTCCCGCTACCGTGGCCCCATGTCAACGCCCCGAATTTCCTAGCCGACGGACCGCTTCCACGCCACCCGTCTGTTCGCTAGCCCTTTCGGAGCGTCATCCCGTGATCACCACCCGTGGTGTCGACGTGCGCGTCGCCGCCCGTCTCCTGCTGTCCGACGTCACCCTGCACATCGCCCCCGGCGACCGGATCGGCCTGGTCGGCCGCAACGGTGCCGGCAAGACCACGCTGCTCGCCACCCTGGCCGGGCAGCTGGCACCCGCCGCCGGCACCGTCACCCGAACCGGAGCCGTCGGCTACCTCCCGCAGGACTCCCGCGCCGCCGACCCGTCGGCCACCGTCACCGACCGCATCCTGTCCGCCCGCGGCCTGGACACCGCCGTCCGCACGCTGCGCGCCGCCGAGGCGACGATGGCCCACGCCGGGACGCCGGCCGAGGAACGCCGGGCGATGGACGCGTACGTCCGGGCCGAGGCCGGGTTCCAGTCCCGCGGCGGCTACGCCGCCGAGGCCGAGGCGGCCCGGGTCGCGGCCGGGCTCGGCCTGCCCACCCACCTGATGGGCTCGCCCGTCGGCACGCTCTCCGGCGGCCAGCGCCGCCGGGTCGAGCTGGCCCGCATCCTGTTCGCCGACCACGGCACCCTGTTGCTGGACGAGCCGACCAACCACCTGGACGCCGACTCCGTCGCCTGGCTGCGCGGCTTCCTCGCCACCCACCAGGGCGGGCTGGTACTGATCAGCCACGACCTGCGCCTGCTCGCGGAGACCGTCAACCGGGTCTTCCACCTGGACCCGCAGCGCGCCACGATCGACGTCCACAACACCGGCTGGGAGACCTACCTGACCCAGCGCGCCGCCGACGAGCGCCGTCGCACCCGGGAGCGGGCCAACGCCGAACGCAAGGCCGCCTCCCTGCACGCGCAGGCCGACCGGATGCGGGCCAACGTCGCCACCGCGACCACCGCCCGCAGCATGGCCCGCCGGGCCGACCGGATGCTCGCCGAACTCGAACCCGTCCGGCAGGCCGAACGCACCGCCCGGATCCGGCTGCCCGAGCCCACCCCGTGCGGCCGGATGCCGCTCGGGGCGATCAGCCTCGCCAAGTCCTACGGCGGCCGGCCGGCGCTGACCGGACTGGACCTGGCCGTGGACCGCGGCAGCCGGCTGGTCGTGCTCGGCCCGAACGGAGCCGGAAAGACCACCCTGCTGCGCATCCTGGCCGGCCGGGAGACACCGGACTCCGGCCGCGTCGTCCCCGGCTCCGGTCTGCGACTCGGCTACTTCGCCCAGGAGCACGACACCCTCGACCCGGCACTCAGCGTGCGCGACAACCTCGCCGCGGCCGCCCCCGGCCTGACCGACGGCGAACTGCGGCACGTGCTCGGCGCGTTCCTCTTCCGGGGAGACGACGCCGACAAGCCGGCCAGGGTGCTGTCCGGCGGTGAGAAGACCCGGCTCGCCCTGGCCGCCCTGGTGCACTCCGGCGCCAACGTCCTGCTGCTGGACGAGCCGACCAACAACCTCGACCCGGCCTCCCGCACGGAGGTCCTGACGGCTGTGGGCAGCTACCCGGGCGCGATCGTGATGGTCACCCACGACCCCGGCGCCATCGAGGCCCTCCGGCCCGACCGCGTGCTGCTCCTGCCGGACGGGGACGAGGACCTCTGGCACGACGCGTACCTGGACCTGGTCGCACAGTCCTGAGCTCCGACGCCGGCCCGCCGGTCCCCTGCCCGGCGGGCCGGCGTCCGGCGGGCCGCGGCTACGGCTACGGCTTGCGCGCCTCGATCAGGAAGCGCGCCGAGTGGGCCACGAACAGGCCCTCGGCCCGGATCCGGGCGTCCAGCTCGCGCAGCCGGTCCCGGTAGGCGTCGACGGTGAAGCCCGGGACCATCCAGATCACCTTGCGCAGGATATAGCGGAACTGACGTTTCCGCCCAGCTCAGGGGCATGATCGACCATCCGGAGTCAGCAAAACGTCAGCAAGACTCCCGGAGGTTCCGACCACCATGGCGACCACAGGCCTCACCCGCGGCATGGGCAGCTTCTTCAAGGAGTGCGAGCACCCCGAGTCCCGCTGGAGCAAGTGCCCTCACGAGTACAAGATCAGGTACCGCAACGCGGCGGGCCGTCAGACGGAGGAGTCCGGCTTCGCCACTCAGGACAAGGCCAAGACCCGTCTCGCCGAGGTGTACCACGCGCGAAAGAACTCCCCGCAAAGCCAGCGCAAGGCCGAGCGCGTCCAGAAGTACGGAGGGATGAGTTTCTCCGACTACGTCGCCGAGTGGCTCAAGAGTCAGCGCGACCTGGGTCCCACTTCGCTGCGGAACGTCGACTCCCTTCTGAGGATCCACCTCCTCCCCGCCTTCGGCAGTCGCCGCATGGGCACATTCGACCACAAGGTCGTCGAAGCGTTTATCCAGGACATGGAGCGAAACGGCGTCGGCCTGGCCACCCAGGCCAACGCGTTCATGAGCCTGAAGGCCATCCTGCTCGACGCGCACAGGCTCGGCCTCTACGAGGGCAGCCCGCTCGACGGGGTCAAGTCGCCGCAGTACGACCCGAAGCGTGCGGTGATCCCGTCGCTCTCTCAGTTGCACCAGATCCGGGATGCGGGCGCCGACACCTTCCGTCTGATCGCCAACCTCGTGAGCGGCTGTGGTCTGCGCAACGGAGAGGCGTACGCCGTCAACATCAACAACATCGTCGCCGACGACGTCTACCGGGTCACCGAGCAAGTCAACCAGACCACCCGGTCCTACGCCCGTCTGAAGCACCGCAAGGCCGGCGAGTACCGGGACGTCCCACTGCCGGCCCGCACCCGGCGCTCGATCGAGGAGTACGCCGACACGTACGGAACCGTGGACGGGTACCTCCTCCCGCAACCCCGTGGACATCACCCGGGCTATGCCGCACTACGTCATCGACCGCCAGTGGCGGCGGATCAAGAAGTCCGGCCTCGCCGGCATCCCGGAAGGGATGGTGCTCTACGGCCTCCGTCACTTCTTTGCGTCGAACTGCCTCAGCAACGGCATAGCGATCACCGACGTGGCGGAGTGGATGGGCCACCGAAGCATCGACATCACGTTCGGGATCTACCGCCACCTCATGCCCGGCTCGCTCAGCCGAGCCGCCCAACTCCTCGACCTCGGCCTGGCCACCTGAACACGCGGAGGGCCTGCCCTACCCAGGGCAGGCCCTCCGTCACGCGCGAACGCCGTGAGACCCCCGCTATCCGCTGCTGCTTCACCCACGCCTGGACCTCCGACAGCTTGAACTGGAGCTTCGCGTTCGGTCCGCGGCCGAACTTGTAGGGGCTCAGCCCGACCCGCGGCGCCTCTCGGTACACCCAGGCGACAGACATATTCAGGTAGGCAGCGGTCTGCTTGACGGTCATGAACTGCTCGGGCATGAGTGCTTCTCCCTGGGGGGCGATGAGCACCCGTCGGACAACGGGGCGACCGATCGTCGCCGGATCGGACAGCTTGGCCGAGCCGTCGGCCGGTGATAGGCGTCCCCGGCGAGTGCGGAGCTGTGACCTGCCGGGTTCGACAGGGCTCCGGCGACGGAGGAGGGTTGTCCCGAACACGGGACGCGGACGCTTGCGGGGGCGGGGCCGCAGAGCACGACGGAGATCGGGAGCGGCAGCGGGCGAGCGCAGCGGGATCGAGTGGACGGAGGTGACGTGGAATCCCACGACGGGGTGTGACCGAGTGTCGGCTGGCTGCGACAACTGCTACGCGCTCACGCTGGCGAAGCGGTTGAAGGCGATGGGCGCTGCGAAGTACCAGAACGACGGTGATCCGCGGACGTCGGGGCCCGGCTTCGATCTCACGCTCCACCCGGACGTTCTGCGGGCTCCGTACGGATGGCGCGGTCCGCGGACGGTCTTCGTCGACTCGATGTCCGACCTCTTCCACGCCCGGGTCCCGCTGGACTTCGTGCGCCGGGTCTTCGCCGTGATGGCGGACACGCCGCAGCACACGTACCAGGTGCTGACCCAAGCGGGCCCGCCGGCTCCGGCGCGTGGCGGACCGGCTGGAGTGGCCCTCCAACGTGTGGATGGGCGTGTCCGTGGAGAGCGCGGAGGAACTCGACCGGGTGGACGACCTTCGCGTAGTGCCCGCCGCTGTCCGGTTCCTGTCCTGCGAGCCGCTGTTGGGCCCACTTGACGGGCTGGAGCTGGGCGGCATCCACTGGGTCATTGCCGGTGGTGAGTCCGGGCCGGGGTACCGCCCCATGGAGGCGGCCTGGACCCGGGACATCCGCGACGCCTGTGTTCAGGGCGAGGTGGCGTTCTTCTTCAAGCAGTGGGGCGGGCACACCCCCAAGGCCGGCGGCCGCCTACTCGACGGCCGCACCTGGGCCCAGCTGCCGCTGCCGGTCATGGGGCGATTGCCCATCGACTGGTAGAGCGTCAGCAAGGCCACCGCTGTGCCAGGCTCCGCCGCGGCAGCCTGTAGGACGGCTCGGCACGCCGGCTCCCAGGCCGAGGAGACCGCCGCAAACAGCACCGCGTGAAGGTCCCGGGGATGAGCGCACCTGCGGCAATGCGTGCGACCACCTCCGCCACCACAGCGGGTGCGAATTGCGGCAGTTCCAGAACGTGCTGCAGGCGGTCGGCGAAGGACAGCTCCCGTGCCTGCTCGGGAAGCGGATCGCTCGCGTACCGCGCGCTGCTGACACCCAGCCCGACACCGAGCCGGTTTGCTCGACCGGCTCGATGCCAGCTATGTGTCCCAGCAGGCTCACTGTTGCGTACTGGTGGGCGGCCTTCTTGGTGGTCCGAGAGACCGCCGCGCCGTGGACCTGGGAACTGCGCCAGCCGGCCTGCACCCTGAAGACCCCTGGCGGGCAGGGCTCCAGATGCGTACATCGCTGATCACGCCGGTGAAGTTCTCCATGGACGGCCGTGCCGCACAGGGCCGATCTCCGAGAGCGAACTGGTGGAGGGCTGCCTGCGCTGCCCGTGGCACGGCAGCGAGTTCCGATTGCGGGACGGCGAGGTCGTACATGGCCCGGCCACCGCGCCCCAGCCGGCACTGGAGACGCGGGTGCTCTCCGAGCACCTGGAGGTCCGGCTCCCAGGGCCGGCTGACCGTCCGGGCCGGGGCCCGGACGGGCCCGGCTCACCCCGTGCCGTCCGGCAGCGGGGAGCGCAGCGAGCTGCGTCCGGCCCGCCAGCGGCCGAGCAGGTGGTCCGCGAAGTGCCCGCCGACCACCCCGGCCGCAGCCACGCCGAACGCCACGTCCCGGGCGAACTCGGGCTCGGCCGCGACCAGTTCCTCGATGACCCCGCGCCGCACGAGTTGCTCGTGGACGGCGTCCGCCTCGACGTGTTCCCGGTAGAAGAGGGTGCCGTCCGGGCCGCCGCCGAGCCGTTCCAACGCCGCCGCCAAGCGGGCGGAGCCGGGCGACGAGGTGACCTCCACGGTGGCGAAGTGCCCGACGGCCGCGCCGCGCAACGCCCGGTGCAAGCCGAAGAGCGTCATCAAGTTGACCACGGCCAGGGTCGGCGCTGGCACGAGGTCCAGGTAGTGCCCGTAGCCGGGGTCGAGGCCGAAGGCGACCATCATCCGCTCGAACAGCCGGGCGTGGGCCCGCTCCGGCCGTCCGGCACCGTACTCGTCGTAGAGGATCGCCGTCAGCACCGCCTGTGCGGGCCCGTGGATCCTCGGCAGCATCCACAGCTGCGGGTCCGCCTCCTTGAGATGGTAGACCGAGCGGTGCACCAGGTACTCGCGGGCGTGCCGGCGCTCGCCCTCGGCGAGCAGGTAGTGCGACGGGCCGGTGCCGTCGGGCGGCTCGGTGAGCAGTGCTTCCAACGCCTCCCTCAAGGGCGGCACGGGCTCCGCCTCCGCGCGCACCGCGGCCAGGAAAGGCTGCTCCAACTCTTTCCGGAATCTCAGGAGTTCGGGATCCCACTCCCAGCCGTCCGGGACCCCGGGCAGCCCGCGGTCGTGGAGCTCGTAGCACAGGTGCAGGGCCAGTTGGTGGTCCTCGCCCCACGGCTCGGTGGGCGGGCCGGACGGTGTGAGCGGACGGCCCGCTCCTGGCGGTCCGGAGGTGAGCAGGGCCGACACCGCAGCCGACAGCGGACCGCGCGGCGTGGGCAGCGCGTTCACCCTTCCTCCCGGCGGCCGTCGGCGCAGGCACAGAGCACCGCGAAGGCGATGGTCAGGGTCAGGGCCCAGCAGCCCGTGAAGACCCACAGAAACGGCGCCTCGGACGTCCCCAGGCCTGCCCCGAGCAGGCCCAGCGACAGCAGCGCGAGCGCCAGGACGGTCCGCGGCCGCACGCCGCGCAGCACGTCCCAGGCCCGGCCGCGCAGGCGGAGCCCGACGACGCGCAGCCGCAGCTCCAGGACGCGGTCGCGGTGGAGCCCCCGTTCGATCCCGCGCAGCTCCATCTGCTCACGTCCGTCCATGCCGTCCGCCTCCTCGCAACGTGGTCCCCGCGGTCTGCCGCTGCGGCTACCCCGGATCCGCGATCGCTAACGCCTCGACCCCGCCCGGAGCCGGGCGGCCGGCAGGTAGCTGTCGTCGTCGGAGCTGGGGCCGCCGAGGCGGGCTGCGATGCGGTCGAGGAAGTCCGCCAGCTCGCGGGTGCCGCGCTTCTCGGCCTCGCGCAGCAGCCGGTCCGGGCGGACAGTGCCCTCGTCGCGGCGGTTCAGCAGGCCGTCGGTCCAGAACAGCACGGTGCCGTCCTCGGGCCGCAGCGGCAGAGCGGTGTCGCGGCAGTGGGTCTCCGGCTGCCCCTGAGGGCGGTCCCGGTGGGGCCTGCGACCGCACCTCGCAGGCCGGCGGGCGGCGGGTTCCCGGCCGCACTCCTCCAGAGCCGCCGTACGCCGCCCGGCCAGCAGCCGCCGCAGGAACAGCCGGGCCGCCGGGCGACCGGCGGGATGCAAGCGGGCCACCGGTTCGGTCGGGTCGACCGGCTCCGTGCGGTCGGGTCGAGGTCGAGCAAGGCATAGGGCCTCACTGGACAGCTCCGGCGGTGATGCAGCAGGTCGAGGACGGCATGTTCGACAGTCTCGCCGCCGCCCGGCAAGTCTGGGCCCGCGGGGTCCGCGACGAGGCCGGGCAGCGCGACGGCGATGGTCCGCCCGTAGGGCTCGATGAGTCTGGGATTGACGTCGGAGGCCCGGCACACCGCCGGGGTGGTGCCCAGATTTAGGACGCCGTCTCCCTGACAACGCGGCCGGCGGCGCGGCACCGGGCTCTCCTCAAGCTGCTCGCCTGACGGAAGAAGCCGCGCGCGCATCCTCGGCCCCGCCACCTCTTCGGCCGGTCGCTGACAGGACGGCAGGCGGGCTCTGGCCGGGCTTGGGCGGCAGCGGGGCGCGCGGCTCCGTGGGCTCCGTGGGCTCCGCCACCGGCGGCGGCTGCACGCCGGGCGCGCCCGGCACTTCCGGCCGGCCGTGATCCATCTTGCCCGAGACAGCGTCCGTCACGGCGCCCACGAGCTTGCGCACAGGGTTGGACTTGCTCATTGGTCCTCCAGACAAAACTCCGGCCCAGCCAGATCCGGGCGGACGAGTCAGCGGCACCCCCGGGCGCCCGGCGCCACTGGTCGGCCGCGAGCGGCGGCCCGACCCAGCGAGACCGCAGGACGTCCGGCCACCGTCTGCCCGGTCCGCAGCGCGTTACACGCCTCGACCGACGCGCCGTGCGTGGCGCCGGGGCACGATGCCTTCCCCGGCATCGACGGTCGTGGCAGGTGCCGCGATGTAGGGCGCCGGGCGGACCAGCGACCCGTGGGTCCGTCGGCGGGCACGGTCACGGAGGGAGACCGCAAGTCGCGCCTACCCCCTGGGACCGGCCGGGAGCACCGGAGCTACCACGCCCCGCCCGTGGGGTCCATGCCGCGCGCTTGGCGGCCGCTCGCGGCAGGATGAAGAGACCAGAGCGCTTCCCGCCAGTGGCCAAGATGCTGGACTGGTTCATCTGCCACCACCCCGCCTCCGCACAGCACACCCTCGGCGAGATCCAGCGCGAGGCCGAAGCCCGTCTGAAGATCCCGGCTGACGCCAGCGCTGACGCGCTGCGCAGCGCGCTGAGCCTCGACGGCAAGCTGGAGAAGACGGCCCGCGAGGAGTACCTCGACCGCGTCCTCGCCTCGAACGAACCGTCCTGACCCAACACCTGACCGCCGCCGCCCCGCCTCCTTGGCCGGTGGCGGGGGGGGGGCTTCGTGGCCAGGGCTCGTCCCAAAGGACCCCAGGGGGGCCCCTCCCGGAGAAGATTGCCAACAACCACCCCAAAACGGCCGT